>NZ_JAMPKD010000005.1:0-284383 GCF_039961915.1 Trichocoleus sp. DQ-A2 | reverse complement strand
TTTAACCCCAGCCAAACGCGATAAATCCCCGCTTCGTTGCGGTCGATTTCAATCTCTGGCGCGACTTCTTGCGCTTGAAGAGCGATGTATTCGTTCAGCTCTTCTTGCGGCTCAGATTGGCGTTGGGCGTCCCGAATATTCTTGAAAGTTTCCTTATGGATGGGGATAGCGCGGTTGCCACTCAGGAGCGTCCACAGGATGTCTTCTTTCATCCAGATGGTGATGATTTCTTCGGGATGGACTTCCTGATAGGTGTCCCAAGACAGGACTTTGGCAATGGTGATTTTCTCGTCGATAGAGAGGGGCGATCTGGTGGCGGGTGCGAACTGACAAGTCAGCGCTGGCGCTATCGCTTGGAGCGTTTGTTGTGAGATCATGGAATTACCTTTTGACTTCGGTTGATTGGTGAGAAGAGAGGGCGCTTCAGATTGACCGTCGGGGGCGCTTTCTCTATACTCATTATTGCAAGTTGACTTTCAACTGTCAACGTGTTGACATTCAACTTTCAAGAATTCATAATTTCAATAGGTTGAATTCCTGGAGGACAATAAGTTGAGTGTTTGGATGCTGGAGTTGCAGGACGTGCGAGTTTACGTCGATATTTCTCGTTATTGGCTCACAGATGAGCATGGAAAGCCTAGATCGGTTAATTCCGTTCACAAAGAAATTGAGGGGTCGCCTGACGAAGTGGGGCGCAACACCCTACGCCTTGCTCTGGATGGAAATTTAGACAGAGGTCATTTCTCCAACCTTGCAAAGCTAGCGAGGCTTTGCTCCAAGTGGTCTGGAAAAAAAATTTCTCTCGACGACTTACTAAAAATCGAAGAAGACTGAGCGATCGCTTCTAACCGCTGTGAGAAAAGGATGCTGAAAAGTGTTTGCTTCCTTCGTCTATAAATTGAAACCTTCGCCTCGCCAAGCGGCTACGATGGAGCGCTGGCTGGATATGCTTCGCGGGCAATATAACTTTCGATTGAAAGAAAGGATAGAAGCTTACGAGCAAGTGAGATCGCCTATCTTGGGCAATTATTGCGATATCAAATCTCAAGCGGAATGCTGCCCTCTAACTTGCTCGGTCAGTAAGTCAACTCTTTATGGAAGTCCCTGGAAAACTGACAAAAAAACTGGGGCGGGAAAGCGTCGTTCTGCTTGGGAAATTCAGTCGGCTGACCTAGTAAGGCTCAAGCAAGAACGCCCTTGGTACAAAGAAATGTCATGTGTTGTTTTGCAGCAGATGCTACGCCAGCTCGACACTGCATTCCAAAACTTCTTTGAGCAAGGTAGAGGATATCCCCGTTTTAAGCCCCGTAATTGTTTTAAGTCTTTTACCTATTCGCCCGGAGCTGTCAAGTTCAAGGGCAATGCGGCATACCTACCCGGAATCGGCTGGATGAAATTCTTCCAGTCCCGCTCTTTTCCCGATGGCTTCGCTCAACGCTCGGTGACGGTGAGAAAGAAAGCAGACGGATGGTATATCAGTGTCAGATTGCAGGACGACACCGTGCCAGAAACTCCCTTGCCGAATCAAGTCAAAACAGCGGTTGGCGTGGATCTGGGGATTAAGAAGTTGATGTCTCTCAGTACAGGTGAGACGGTTCCAAATCCTGAATTTTATCGGCAGCAGGAGCGACGACGACGCATTCGCCAGCGTCGCGCTAGCCGCAAAGCCAAAGGCTCTAACAAACAGGTCAAAGCTTATCAACGATTGGCGAAACTGGAACAAAAAATCTCAAACCAGCGAGAAGATTATCAGTGGAAAAGTGCCCATAAATTAGTTAAAAATTTCGACTTAATTGTATTTGAAGACCTCAATATTCAGGGAATGAAGCGGCGGTGCAAGCCTAAGCAATGCGAGGCAACGGGTAAATATCTCAGGAACAATCAGGCTGCTAAGTCTGCGCTCAATCGAGCGATTAGCGATGCGGCTTGGGGAAATTTAAAGCAGAAGGTCAAAATCTTGGCTGAAAAGTCGGGCGTTCTGTTTTGTGAAGTGAATCCCCGCCATTCATCGCAAGAATGCAGCGAATGCGGATACGTTAGTCCGACTAATCGGGACAAGGAAAAGTTTGTTTGTGAAAGCTGCGGTCATCATGCCGACGCTGACGTAGATGCGGCAATCGTCATTTTGAATCGCGGCTTGGAAGAATTGGGGATTGAAACATCCCAACTACCGGGAGGCACTCGGAAAGTTACGCTCAAGGAGCCTGTTGGAAGACAGGGCACATCACTGGGGTTGCCTGGTGAGCCTGGGAACCCTCATCAGTTTCAGCCGTACCAAGGGGTGCAGCTAAAGCTGTTTGAGTGGATGGGAGCTTAGGCTCTAAATTTCCGAACCAATCAGGAGTATCAGGAAAAAATGCCTCTGGAGTCCCAGTATGACTACACCGCAGATGGAATATTCGAGCGGGAAAATTAGGGATGAGGGTTGAAGGCGATCTCAATGAAAGCGATCTCAAGAAGGCCATCACAAGACTCGATTTGTTTCTTGTAGTGTTAGAGTCACTGTCCTCCAAATCCCATTTTCTACAAATTCAGGCGGTTTCACCATCCACACATAAAATTGGGCGAAATAGGAAACGTGAGTCGCGCCCACAAGTTGCTCTGTCGTGTCCGGAGCCAGAGCGCGAGTTCTGGGCAGCTTCTCTTGGTACTCCTGGTTAGCATCAATGAGAAGAATATTGGCGCTCTGGTAAGGCTGAGTGCGTCGCAGCCGATCGAATTCGGCATAAATTGCCCCAATCAGGCGCTCTTGATCTTTGTCTATAAAAGCGGTGGTTGCCCAAACGAATTTCGGCTCAAATAGCGAACCATCGCCAATAGGCGTACCAAAAATGCTGTACTCAAGTCCGGCGTAAGGGTCGATGACCGCTCTCGGCAGCTTGTTATCGGTGAATTTGGTTAATTTGAGCGAAAGCCCGCTTAGGGACAGGGTAAGACTCATGGGCAGTAGGAGTGGATCTGCCTATAGAGTCACCAGGAAAGTAGGGACGGGTCTAGAATCAGCTCCTACAGCCACGGAAAATTCGCGGGAGTTCTAGCCATATCCTAAGATTTGCTTAATAGTTTGATATTGAAATGTTTTGCCAATAAAGTAGATTTGAATTGCAAATAAATGAAAATTTAGCAAGTTTTATTTTTAATCTATCGCATTGATTTTGTTGAATTGTCATTTTTTTGTAGATGTTGCTATAATATAAAAGTGGCGCTGAAAAGGTTTTTATGCAAGCGTTTCACAAATTAAATTAACTAATAATAAACTTAAAATACAATGAAAAAACACAAAAAATTAAGGGAAGTACATATTTTGAAATCTTTATCCACAGCAGGCTCGGCGATGTCAAAATCTCGTGGGCAGAAAATAAAAACTCCTTGGCAAAAGGATGCTCTATCTGTATGTGGATCTCATCTCAATTTGGGTAAAAAGAGAATTTATCTTTTATCTGATTTGTAGGCGTGTTTAGATAAATAGTTAGAGTGGTAGCTAGATTTTCAGCGCTACTTGGCACGATTTAAAGAAACAGAAAACTCCGATTCCTAGAATCGGAGTTTTCTCTTATGCAGGCAAGACTACAAGCTTCGTCAGGTGGATAAGTGAAATCTGTGTATCAAGCTGGTCATAGCGAAGCGATTGTTATTTGACTAACCTGCCCGTTTGCCCCTAGATCGCTCCCCCTTCTAGCGCGAAAATTTCGCGGAAAGGGAAGCGTGTGTTCGCTCTTGATTCAACCAGTCAAATAACAGTCAAATAAACTTCATAATCTGTACCCTAAGCCCTGTAAGGATTCCATCGCTTTCAGGGTATAACTCTAGGGGTTAAATGGGTAGCCTAGTCAAATAACAGTCAAATAACAGTCAAATAAACTTCATAATCTGTACCCTAAGCCCTGTAAGGATTCCATCGCTTTCAGGGTATAACTCTAGGGGTTAAATGGGTAGCCTAGTCAAATAACAGTCAAATAAGAGTTAATAAACTTCATAATCTGTACCCTAAGCCCTGTAAGGATTCCATCGCTTTCAGGGTATAACTCTAGGGGTTAAATGGGTGGCCTAGTCAAATAACAGTCAAATAAACTTCATAATCTGTACCCTAAGCCCTGTAAGGATTCCATCGCTTTCAGGGTATAACTCTAGGGGTTAAATGGGTGGCCTAGTCAAATAACAGTCAAATAAGAGTTAATAAACTTCATAATCTGTACCCTAAGCCCTGTAAGGATTCCATCGCTTTCAGGGTATAACTCTAGGGGTTAAATGGGTGGCCTAGTCAAATAACAGTCAAATAAGCTTTATGCCCAAAAAGGCACATACTTGGCGTGCTTCCTTGACTCGTTCTCCGGATTGTAGGGTTTGATCAACTCATCCTCTAGTGTTTGTCTAATAATTCGAGAAACCATTGAGGTGTGTTTTCCGAATCTCTGCTGCAAGGAGGAGTTGGTCATTTGCTCGTTAAACACGTATCGCAAGCAGCTGTGCTGATAGCAGGCTCGAACCCGATCCTCTTTGGTCATCTGAGCAAATTCTTTGTGTGCGAAGAGAATCACCTTAGTGTATTGTTCAACCACAGTAAATTCTGGGGCTGGTAATTGAAATAGCTCTACAGCATAAATCACCTTATCAATACCACTCCCTCGTTCCTCACAAACATTAATGCGACGCAGAAAAGAAGCAATATCCTCATTACGAGATCGAGGCGGTGCGTCTATAAACCGTAGAGGATCGATTAAAGGTTCCCCTGGGCTGGTAATCTCCATTCGATCGGAAAAAATTTCAATCATCGGGCTAGTACCACTCATATTAAGATCCTGGTGAATCATGGCATTAGCCACTAGCTCTCGAATAGCTATTTCTGGATACATCTGTACTTCTTGGCGTAAAGCTTGACCAATATGCTCATTCTTTGGCAGATAGTCATTAATAAATTTGATAATTTCTTCATAGGCGATAGCATAGCCTTTGTAGTTAGTTTCCTCTCTCTGGGTTGCCGTTCTACCTTTACCTTTGTAAATAATTACTCTAATTGCTTTACGATACAATCGCTCAAACAACTTCAAGTCCTTTGCGAACAAAAGCGCTCCAAAGTTCGTAATATCATAACAACCGCCTGGTTTTTTTACGATGAACCTCTCCGTTGTAAATCGTTCTAAAATTCCTAATCGGTTTTCTGGCAATTTTTGCTTTGTCAAGTCAAAATAAGCAGAATAGTTAAGATAGGATAGCACCTCATCCTCTGGTACGTTCTCCAAGGCAATTCTCTTCTCAAATGGCTGATGCGAGAAAAGCTCCCATAGCTTCCTTTCTTTTTCTGGATACTTTTTTAACAACTGCTTATAACTACCAATCCGCACATATTCATTATTTTTAAATTGGATAGGGATGTGATTTGCTCTAGAAATTTCAAAAATTACAATGTTTTTAGCACCATATTTAAATTCATGAATCGTAAAGTCAATCCGTGGATTGAGTTGTGTCATTAACCAATTTTGTAATTCTTGACCATTGATTCGCGTTTGATGAGGTTTGAAACTTGTACCCACGATCTTATGCGTATTATCCTCAACTCCCCAAACGAGATAGCTCATTTGCCGATTATTTAGCACAGCAGAGTTAGAGAGAGCTGAAATGTACTCTCCAATCATCTCTGGCTCTCCGTTGTTGTGCTTAAATTCAACCCATTCTGTTTCACCAGGCAACAAAGTTAACTCTTTTAAAAGAGCTACAAGTTTAGTTTTATCCATGCTATTGAAGTAGGGCGATCGCTTCTATTGTCGCAAATAGAGGGATTGCGGAAGCGGTTGACAGAACAAAACACTTTTGTGATGGGGGTTCGGGGCTTTCGACGCGATCGCTCCCCTTTCTAGCGCGAAAATTTCGCGGTGACTCTATAGGCAACTTCAACAATAGCCATGAGTCTCGCCGCCCCCATCAATATCAGCGCCCGCAACTATTCAGTTCATATTGCTGGACTCGACTGCACGACCGCCCTGAAGAGCGCTGATGGGGGATTTGGGCATTATGACCAGTCGGGATTGAGCTTGATTAGCGCCACCTTCGTTCTGGGCAAAGCCTTTGAATTTAGCGAAAACCTAGACGACCGGATCAACTCCCGCTGGGCGCGGGGGAATCCGATTATCGTGTTGGTTGCTAATTCCCTGGGCGTCCTGACTCGCGCCCCGGTTTTGGGTCATCTGTACATCCTGGAATCCCAATACGATGAGAACGAGCGCGAACTAAAGATAGAAGCGGGATGCATCCTCTCGCTCCTCAACTTCCGAAGTCCTGCTGGGGAAGGGATTTGCTTTAGTTTGGGCAGTACCACCAGCCTGACTAGCATCGCCTCTAAACTATTGCAAAAAGCAGGGGTGCCGGGATTCGCGGGAGCGATCGCAGGTGCCGGATTGAGTGTCCCTCTCTCAAAGCTCAGCAATGAAAGTTACATTCAGCTATTTGGGAAAATCTGCTGGGCGAACGGGCAGATTGCCTACCAGGACAACTACGGGCAAATTCGCGTTAAACCCGTGAGTCGCCTCCCGCCCACCTTAATTCAAGGCTCTGTTTACTCCAACGCGGTGAAGTACGAGCGCCTCAGTGGAGCGGAAGCACCGTGCGAGAAGATTGTGGTGACGGGAACCCTTCTCAAAGCCGAAAAACCCAAAGATGGGATTAAAACGGTTTCTGAGGAATATGGTCCGGTAAGCCTGATTGACCCCAGCTCCACGCAGACAAGCTTAATTCTGGTAGAGCGCACGATTTACACGGAAAAATTAAATTCTCAAGCTCGGACAATTTCCAAAGAAACCGAAAAGTCTCAAGCTAGAGCGCTCCTGAACCCAGAGCGCTACGCCAAAGATTCCAGCATGATGTTTGCTGAAATCAAACTAGAAAAGCATTTTTATGAAGCGGTGCCCAACGCGGGAGCGGGAACCATTAAGTGTACAGACCCCGACGAAGGGAGGCTGATTAAAACACTTATTGAAACTCGCCAGTGTGCTGAAATTTGTTTGCGCGAGTGGCTCGCCAACCAGCCGGAAGAAATTGCGGTAAGCGATCGCGACCGACTGATTCTGGCGAGTCGAATTGTCATCACCTACGAATATCCGTCTCCCGTCAGCAATTTAGAAGACGTACTCCCCGGCTCCATTACCGCCCTCAACAACGCTCGACGGGCGATGGTTGTCACCACCGAAACTTCCGAGTGCCAAGCCACAATCCTGCCGGGGGATTTTTCGATGGAAGATTCCTACGGCGGAAATACCATTTCGGCACCCATCCCCACCGATGCGAAATTCCTAACCAAAAGCGAAATTAAGACCGAGACCTGGACTGAATTTAGACCCGGTGACTGGGAGAAGAAAACCCGCACCTATCAGGTACTGGCGAAAGCCTATCCAGAAGTCGCCGAGCGCTTAGAAGAGAATCTGGTTGAGCAAAGCGAGGGGAATGAAGTACTGGTGCTGAACGCCAAACTCTCAATGGTCCCGCTCAACACCGAAATTGAGCGCTCCAATTCCGGGCAAGCCCAACCGCCCGCACCAGAGCGATTTCCCCCAGAGTTCACAATCGTTGAGAAGCCGGTACGGGTAGAAGTCAAACTCCCGCCCGCCTTTGGGTCGCAATTTCGACCGAGGGAGCGCGAATTTACGATTGACGGGGGCTTACTCACCTCGAAGCAGCAAGCAGAAGCCTTGGGGCGGATTGAAGGGCATATTCTGTGGGGGCGCTACAAAGGGCAATCGATTGTCCAGGAACTTGCAGATCCGATATTTGGATTCTCTCCATTGGCTGGCGCTCAGTGGACGAACGCCGCTGGTAACACGCATCTATTCATGATGGACGGCTTCTCGGTCGCCTTAGCCCAAAAGCGCTTCGTGTGCCAGTACGACGGGATTTGGTGCGGGCTGGTCGCGTCTGGCGTTGTGCCTCTCGTCCCCATTGTCATTCCTCCGCCTGCGCCGGTCACAACCACTATTACCACTCCCGCTGGCACGATTACGACCACGGTGACTATAACCGTGACACCCGCAAGTCCTGGCGTTCCCGCTTCTACCACTGCGACCACAGTAACTGTGGAAACAAACAACGAAACAGGCGAGATCGCGACAACCACGACATCTGAAGAACTTTGGACAACGCCCGAAGAATCTGATGCCGGAATTGTGGTAGCGCTTCCCTATCAGGAAGCCAGCCGGATTGAATTTAGTTCTCGGTCGAGTTTTAGCTTGAGGACCTACGACTATGACGCGATCGGAACCGGCGCGTCATTTGGGATTAGTGCGATTTCAAGTTTTAGTTTGACCACTAGCTTAATCTCTTCCGGCTCGACTTGGACTCAAATGGATGCGACTAGCTGGCGGGAAATAACCAAAGAAAACTGGGAGGAGATTACCCAATAATGCCGAGCGCTGGATACGCTTTAGATACGATTGCCGAGCTACTTGCGATTCCGCCTGCCGAGCGCACGGATAAGATGGCTTTTTTGATAAAAGAGCATCGAGCTTGGTTTACTTTTGATGCTTTTACGAACATCCCTACACCGGGAAGTTATTCTCCCAATGAAGGTTCCGGGCTTTGGCAGCAGACGGGCGGCACGATGGGGTTTCAGGACGCGAGTAGCGTGGCAATTACCGGAGGCTTTATTTCGGGAATTGCCGCCCTAGAGATTTCTAGCGGGGGCACGGGCGCAAACAACGCTGCGGAGGCAAGAAACAATTTAGGAATTTCTTTAATCGGGCACAACTACCAGGTAAACGGAGGGTTTTATTCCGCTCTGGCGGGAACGAGCTTCAGTGCAGTCGGTCGAACCATTGAGATGTGGAACAATGCCACATTCGGAACGGGTGGAGCCGCGACGACTTCCCGCCAATCCTTCACTGCGGGACAGGCAAATGTTCCTGGCAACCCTAAATTCTTCTGGAGATGGAGCCAAACAACAGGCGGCACAATCACTAATCCCGAACTCCAGTCAGCAATCGAAAATGCTGAAACCCTTGCTGGGGAATACGCAACCGTTTCGTTTTGGGCGAAAGCTGCCAACAATCTGCAAGTAAGCTTTGGAATCAGACAAGTGTTTGGAACCGGAGGGTCTCCGAGCGCCAGCGTAGATACGGGCTTGCAAACCTTTGAAAATACTAGCAATTGGCAGAAATTTACCTACACCTTATTGATGCCTTCGGTCGCCGGTAAAACTTTTGGAACCGACGCCAATTCTTCATTACTTAGATTGCGCTGGGTTTTTCCCTTAAGCTCCACCTTCACTTTTGATTTAGCCGATGTGAAATTTGAAGCCGGTGAAATTGATACTCCCGTTGAACGCCTATACGACTACGATGCTTGGCGGATTGCCAGATACTATCAATCGCTGCGACCCTCTGCGCGGTTTGTTGCTGCCGCCGCAAACCATATTGGGGAAGTCCCAATTCCGATTCAGCGGATTATGCGAAATACGCCAGCAGCCACCTTAGTGAATGGGGGAGCAAGAGTAAATCAAGCGGCTGGATATCCCGCAACGGGTAGTGTGACGAGTGCGGGCGGGCGCTTTTTAATTTCGGCGGCTGCGGCAGGAGATTGTTACGCCCTAGCACCAGAAACACTCATTTTAGACGCAAGATTATGACTCAATTTCAATGGACTGATTCCGAACGAACATCGGTTCGGCGGAAAGTGGGAGAAAACGACCAATTTATTCCAGTTGATAGCACTATTTATCGCGAAGAAGTGTTGCCTTGGATTGCATCGGGTGGATTTATTACTGATTCCCTAACACCGGAGGCACCTCCCGATTACCCAGGTTTTCGAGGCGCGATCGCCCTCGTTCCAGAATACGATCGCATCCTCGATGCGATCGCCGCCATCTCAATTACTTGGCATAGTTCAATTGTGCGAGCGTGGGGAGAAGTCAAAGATTTGGAAAGCTTGAAATTAGCCGTGAAATTCTGGAATTTGCGAGTTTTTCCAAATGCTCAGATCGCTCCGGAAGAAGCAACCGTTCTGCAAAATCTTGCCGACCAATTCAATGTCCCAATTGTTGTGAAATCCGATGGGTTTATTGAGGTGGTTTCATAATGGCGCAATCTCAAGGTTTTTTTGATTCGTGGCTCCTGTACAAAGAAAAAATAAGCTGGGGATTGCTTCCCGCCCCAGACCCGACAAAAACACGGGCGATTCTCTGTAATGGAGCCTCCTGGGGTTCCAGCGCCAGTAAGTTGGATGTGTTGCTGAGTGAAATTAATCAAGAATACGGTTACTCGCGCTACACCTGGAGTCCCGTTGCGGCGGATATTACTTTTGACGCAATTGATAAGCGCGTTGAGATTGCCGAAGCCACCTGGAGCCAGACAGCAACGGGAGGCGCGATTCAGTGGAACGGAGTCGCCATCCTTGCAAACGCAGATGCAGTTGCCAATCGGCTTATCACCAGCATCAACGCCGCAACTAGCACGTTTACCCTGAGCGCCCACGGGCGAGTCAATGGCGACCAGCTAATTATTACGGCAGATCCCAATGGAACTCTCGCCGGGGGATTGCCCACGACCCCAGCGATTGTTTACGTGGTCGAAGCAACCACCAATACCTTCAAGGCGAGTTTGACTTTGGGGGGCAGCCCGATAACTCTAACCAACGCGGGGATTGCTCCCATGCGCGTGCGCTATGCCAACGGGGAAATTGTTGCTGGTTACAGAGACACTACCAGCAGTTTGATTCCATCAGGAGCCACGCGCCAATTTAACTGGAATTTCAGCCACTTCAACAGTGCCGCCGCAGTCGGTACCACTTGGTAATGGAGCAAGACCCTCTAAAACTTGTAAACAATCGAGTTGCAGCGGGACGTGCCACTGGCGTTGCCCGGTCTGTTGCCCAAGCTCGTGCTGCGGATCGTGCCAACCGGCGCACCGAGTACAAGGGGTTTAATGCAGCAAGGGGGCAGGCAATTATCCAGGGATTAGGTGAAGAACCGCTAATTGGTCCACAGGTAATTACAAACGGCGCGATCTCACCTGGTGCCAATGTGGCGCTGAATCGCGCGGGGGGAATCCCGTCCATCGACCAGATGCCTTCTCCCCGCCGAAAAAAGAAAAGAGTTTCCAAAACGCCAACCATCAAGACTCAATTTATTGTGAGTCTACGAGTGTTTGACAAAGCCCTCAAGGCGCTGATGACTCCAGAGGACAGCGTTTACTCCCGCCCATTTGTCGTCTTGCACGGACTTTATTCGTCGAAATCTGCGAACTGGGAGCTGCAAGATGCGCGAGTTAACGCGCTTCAAGCTAGGGGGTGCGGTTTTTGGACGGGGGCGATGGAATCAGCAAGCTTCGCCGCAACGATTACAACGTATACCGGAAGCGGGAGCCGAGGATATCTTCTTTTTGGCGGGGGGTACGGTCCCACTGAATACACTTTCACCGTAAGTGGAGTTCGAGACTTTACCACAACGCCGCCGACCTACACCGAAAACTTTCAAACCTCACCGCCAGACTGGTCGGGGAACACCGATTCCCTCTGGACAATTGGAGAGTGGATTTACACCGGGGCGTACAAGCAAACGCACCCGCTCCTGTCGGGGACTGCTACCCATACGCAGGCAGCCGTCCTCACCTTTAACACCAGCACCGATACAAATCGCTTTTCCGGACTGGGAAGCGCCAAAAGCTTTTCGGTTTTTCGAGGGAAGCTCGCAACCCTGACCGGGCGAACGAGCGAACAAACAAGTTTGGATGCGCTCTCTTTTGTGGGAGGAAGCGGAAGCAACACTCAAACGATTGAGGAAGCTCGGCTCGTTACGGGGCAAACTTTACTTTTACCCGGTCGCCGACGCTTGTACTCTTCGGAATCTGTTTACACAAGCGCCTACGTCGCTCCGAACACCACCATCACTAACGAGCAAAATACTGACATTTCGACCTGCTTAGTGGTGCGAGAAGATTTAAAACTTACGATTATTTATCGACAAAACCTGCAAGAAAGTATCGTCAATGCCTCCCAACACGGCTTCTTTTTATCTTCTGGTAGCGCGGCAGATAAAAAAATAAATTCCGGCTCGGCAATGGTAGTAGAAATTCGTTCGGCGCTCGACGTTGCGATTCCACCCAATCAGAACTCGACAACGCTCAGCATCCCCGCAAAAATGCCGTTGTTGAACGGAGAGGATATCAGCTCTTTTGTCGGACAAGATTTTATCGTAGCAGTTCCCTTTGGATCTCAGTTTAAAACGGGCTATGGAAAGCTCACGGGATTGGCGCTAGGTTCAATCGTACAGGAGGGTCAATCTTCCCTTCAATACCTAACTCTTACGATGGCAGTTGAGCGCACTGCAACGGTTGATTATTTCGCCCAAGCAGTCGGGACTCCTTACGGGGCGGCGTGCAGCAGCAATAATAGTTTTCTTCAAATTCAAGGGGGCGCAGGGCTTAGAGTTGTACCCACAGCGGGCGAGGCGACGATTGACCCCAAGCGCGTAAATTTCCTTAAGGACAACAACATTTATATTGCTCAAAATATTACCAATTTAAACGCAGCAGAAATTGATAGCTTTGCTGAAGTTTTCAGCCTAGAAGAAACCGAGCAAGTCATTAACGTCGTCCGACAAGAATTACCCATCACCGGAAAAATTAAGCCGCTCGTCGTTCAGTCCACTCCAGATGAAGCGCCGCAGACTTTTGAAATTTTAGATATTAGTTGTAACCCAGCAAATACGGACTATCCTTTTAAGGTTTTATTTGCGGGGCAGGATGGGACTTATATTCGCCTCTATGTCGGCGGCGATAAAGCACCCGTTCAAATCGGCAAAAAAATATTGATGAGTAAATACGAAATTGACAAAGCATTTATTAACAATGTCCGCTCGATTTGGACGGAGGAAGAATAAATGGGCTGCCCCTTCAACGGCTGCGGTGACTCTAACGAGTGCCCCAACCTTTCGCTCTGTTTAGCTCAAAACCGCGTGCAGGCAAGCCGCTCGATTGGGCACGCGCGAGCGATCGCTTCTCAAACAAGCGTTGACAATAGTCGGGAGTTTGGCGGGAGTTCTGTGGGTTATGACTGCAAATCGGGTGAGGTGCTAATCCGAGAGCCTGCTGGAGGGATTGTCCGCGCCCAAGGGAATAGCAATGGGGCGATGCCATCCAGGGTGAGCGCCTCTCGGCCTTTGGGAAGTTCCAGAGCCATTGCCGACTGGATGCCCGGTTAACTGATGGACTCTTACCCATGATCGACCAATACCTACTCTGCTGTATGAAGTCCGCCCAATACGAATCCTTGGGCGGGGAGGTTGGTTTTTATGGGGAAATTCCCCAAGTTCCGGGGGTCTGGGCAACCGGAAGAACTCTGGAAGCTTGTGCGAGAGAGTTGCTGGAAGTGCTAGAAGAGTGGGTGAACATCGGGGTTGCGCGAGGGTACAAACTGCCAATTTGTGAAGAATCATGACCCACCATTACTGGAGCGATCGCATTCCTAGAGAAATCTCTCAGGAGATTGGGGATGCGATTAAGAGACAATCTTCCCGCCTGCCACCGAACTTGTTTGCCGAGTGGTTTTCGCCCGTCCGCTTGCAAGGGAGGGTGATTCCGTTCTGTAAAACCTACCCACACCACTTCTTAATTAACAAATAATCTAGAAAGCTTTAGTGATCTCACTGAAGGATTTTTAAGTCATACCACCTGAACATTCAGATAGAGTATGTTAAATATTTTTAGGGCTTACTCATAACCACTAAAAACTAATTGTGACAAGTAAGATTTTAGAATGCTTAAGAAGGCTAGTTAGTTTTTAAAATACTTTAAAAGTATCTTAACCCCAATATGGGGCGGCGTCAGGCGAGGAAAGTGATATTGCCCCACCTGAAGACGCCGACTAGCTTATACGACCAAGAAGCGCTTCTCGCAATTTGGCATAGTGTTCAACAGAAAGCTCTACGGACTCAAACACCCACTTCAACTCATCAGGGGTTAGGTGCTTGATCAGACACAAAAAAGCCCCTTGATTAAGTTGTTAGTGTGGGAACTCCCAACTTATCAGGGGGTCAATATTTTTATGAATTACAGCTTATATATCATCTAAATTAAGAAACTGTAATTATAGACTCTTCCTTCAAAATTGATCTAATATACTTAACAGAAATATCACTTTGTAAAGATTTTGAATATATAGAAATTAACATTACCTTAACTGAATTATCTTCAAGAACTTTAGTTGCAAAGTAAATAAATCTGTATCCTGCGCTTTTACCTTTCTTAATATCACTATTTTTAAGACGAAGCTTGTAAACTGTGTAGTCTTCTGAGCAAGCCCCAGGTATGGGGTCTCCTGCAAAAATCCCTTTTTCTAAATCCTTAAGAGTACCCTCAATATCCGTTCTGATGTTGAGGTACCTTTTTGAAAGGGAATTCAGATCCTTCTTAAACGCATGGGCATAATAAAGATCCACATTAATAGGTAAATCATCACTGTCACTTTGCATCAATTCCATCCCATAAAGTATCTATAGGACTAACACGTCCAGCAATGATATCATGCCAGCCTTCACGGAAACTTTCTTCAGCCGATCGTAATGGGACTTCTCCGCCTGTTAGTTCAAGAACCAAAGAAGTAAAATTATCGATCGAAGCCTCATTAAGTTTTATTGCATTAATGAGACTCTCAAATTCAAGTGTAGAGAAATTAGACCAAGCCGAAATTAAGTCTGAAGCAGCTTTTTCTCGGAAAACTTTTTTGTCAGAAAACTTGTAAGCTGTTACCTCGATCTTCCTTTTAAAAGAATGTGGTAAATAAGACCAAAACTCAGCCAGAATCTCAGCAAGAGAATTGTATATCTGAGATTTAATCAAAAAATTAGCCTCGAAACTTGCAACTTGTTGCTCAAAAGTTAGCTTATTAAACTTGCGTTCACTAAGATGCATTGACTTGAAAGTTTCAAACAAGCTAGAAACATGATCTAACTTATGAGAAAGTATTTCAATTTTTGAAATCACAAAACTAGCACTTACACCTTGGCTAGCAGCAATCTCATTCAAATACTCACGCCTATTAGCATACGAAGTCTCAGATTCCCTTAAATTAAGACAATCTTCATAAAAAATCCTTAAATGATTTACAACAAGTACAAACTTTTCAACAGGCTCCTGGGACTCATGCAAGAAGACTTGATTCATACTCATAACAACAAAACTTGGGGTAGAAGAAGTTAACTTTTTAGCTATATACGTAGCAACTATGCCAGAAAAACCCCTGTTACTCCCATCTTCAGTATATATTTCAACATATTTTCCATGTTCTTTCACAACTCATTTTTGCTACATCCCTGATGGGATGGAAGTTCTACACAGCTAAGACGCCGCGAGAACTCCCAAAGTATTAGAAGCGATCACTCCGCCTGAAGACGCAGGCTAACTCAGGCGGTGGCTGAGCGCTTCCCGCAATTTGGTGTAATGTTCGGGGGAAAGTTCTGTAGACTCAAATACCCACTTCAATTCATCAGGAGTCAGGTGCTTAATCCCTTGAGCGATTTCCACAGCGATTGTGGTTCTAGAATAGGCACCGGGACGATCGTCTACTTCCGCTGGGGCAGTGGGGCGATCGCTGTCGGGCAGCACTTGGGAGCCGTTCCACCCACGCCCGATCAGATTTTTTTGCTGCCCCTTAAGTTCGGCACTAGCGCTCTTAACTTCGGAGGGCGTCTCCTCTGGGGTGACATCTTCATCTTCTGGCTCTGAGTGCGAAATTTTCGTGGTTGGTTGCAAGGCATCGGGGGAAACCCACACAGCCGTTCCTTGATCGGACGCCAGCAGTATTCCTTTTTTGGGATCTACCCGATCGATTAGTCCCGTAGTACCTGGAGCAAACGCCCCAGCAATTTGCGTCACCTCCACCCGATCGCCCACATCTAAACCCGAACGCGAAATTTTCGCGCTCATCTCGCGCTCGGCAAGGATATTCTGCACGGTGCGGGCTTGGCTTTGAGTCAGCCCCAGGTGTTTGGCGATGATGTAGCTGCTCCAAACGGCAAGGCTTCTTTCGGCGTCGGGCAAGCCAATGGACGAGTCAAAGCGCCCTTCAGCCCTCTCCAGCTCTTTGGCGCTAAGATCGGGGATTTCCTTGATTTTGGCAAGCGATTGTTCTGGAGACAGGGTTTCGATTGTATCGAGAAGTAATTCCACGCGCCGTCGCTGGTCTTTGGGTGTCAGAGGAAGCCCGTGAGCGGCATTGGCAGAGCAGCTGTAGAGGATTGCGTCAATTTTGGTGCCCGGTCGCACGTCGTAAAGCACCCACTCGACATCTGCCAAAACGGCTGCACTGGTCCGGTGATGACAATCTCCCGCCCAAATATCGCCCTTGCCGTCGCAAAAGACCACAGGGAGAGGTTTGCGCTCCCACTCCCACAAACCTTCTGCCATCAGCTCCGCATACCGATCGCGCGTTTCGATATCCGTCTTGGTGCGGGATTGCGTCCCAGCATCGATGATAATGCCGCGAGGGTCAAGCCATTTTTCACCAGTTTGAGTGGTATCGATTGCAGGCAGCTCAGGCGCTTGGTCGCTATCAGCCTCAATGCTGTCGCTTGCCAAAGCCGCTTCCTTCCCGTCGTCAAACTTCACCCACCATCCGCCAGAAGGGAAGTGGTAGTGGGCGACGGTGCCGGTCAACCTTGTATTTTTGGTAATAATCCGAGCGCCCTTGGGAAACCATTGACCCTGAAAGTGGGTGAGGAATTCTGGGGAGATGCTTGATGTTGATGTGGGGTTTTCTGGGTTGAAGGTAATTTCAACCCGTTCCCCTTCAACTTTCACAATCCGCGCCTCAGTAATCCCCAGATGCCAGCAGCGATCGCCTTCTTTCCAGGTCAGGGAAAGCTCATCTTCGTTCTGAGTCATTGGTAATGGGTCATTAGCTGGCTTAGGGGAAGGCTTTGTTTGAGCCACTTTCACCCGTCTCAATTGCTGCCTTAACCCGCGAATTCTCAGCTTATTGCCAGCGGGATGCGCTTCGGCATACTCCAACGCTTTTTCTAAAGTGGCAATGGAGGCGCGTTTGAGGGCGTTCTGGCAGTTGATGTCTCCCCAAGAGCAACCCGTCAGCCAGTCATAATCTCTAGCGTCTGACGATTGAAGGAGTGCGACTTCTATTAAATTGTTGTGCGATGATTCATTCCAATCGACGGAAGCTATGATTTTGTCCGCTAGACCGTCCCGACTAATTTCTTTGACGACTCCCCAACCGCAATCGGAGTTGTAGACGCGATCGCCCACGCTAAAAGGCGGAATTTTAATTGGTTCTTCCACCTCTTTGTTGTTCTGTTCCTCAAAAATTCTTTGCTCCTCAATTTCCTCAAGGAGTTCTTTCTCAGTGAATTGGTTAGCCAGCTCGTCTTCCTCTTCCTCCGAGTCAGCATCGTTCGACCATTTAATATCTGCTGGTAGCTGCCAGCTCATTAATTTCCGATCAATCAATCCCGCCTGCTGCATCTGTTCCAGCTTTGGCTGCAAGCGCCTTAGTTCGGTATGCAGGATTTGTTCCAACTTGATGCCGCTAACTCCCCCTTGAGCGCTGTGCCGACTAACAACCAGATAAATTTCAGCGATCGCCTGGGTCTTGAGCAATTCTTCCTGTTCGGGCGTGAATTCTCTGCTGTAAAGCTCTTTCATCGGGCTGGATTGTAATTGCATGATTTTCTCTCCTGGTAATGGCTCGTCAAGCGATGAAGCTGTTGAGGTAGTCGATGTATCTCCAGGCAACGGCAGCGCACTGGGGAACGACGGCATCTCCGAGGGCACTGGTTCTTTCTGCGCGGTGGGGAAGGCTGCGGTGCTGACAGACGAGTTGTTGGATGGAATCAACGGAGTTAATTCCCCACCATCCGCTTCTGGAATAGCTGTGTAATCTTGCTCGAAGCCCATCCAGTTCTCTCGGATGTTCGGGTGCGAGCAGTGTCCCGGTGGAATGTTGGGTTGTAGATGGGATCTCAAAGTATTGAAGGTGCCCTGATGTATCCCCTTGTCTGTCCCTCCTTCGCTTGCTCTCGGCGTTGGCGACAGATACAGCTCTGTCTCGAAATTTCTCCCTTGCTTGCTGTTCGTGCGCTTCCTGCCGCCCAGTCCCCAGGTGACTGGAGTTGGTGACAGATGCAATGTCGCCTCGAATCCGTCCTGTCCAGGCGTCCGGTACTCTTGTGAGTTTCTCGAAAGCGCCATTGGGGTAGGCGATAAGGAAGACCCGCTCTCTTGGGTGGGGTGCCCCAACGCTGGCTGCCCAAATAGTCTGCCACTGGCACTCGTACCCGCTCTCGGCAAGGCTCCAGCATACGAGTCCAAGGGGTGAAACGCCCTGTCTTCGCTTGGGGTGGCGGCATCCTGCGGGATTTTCCCAGAGGACAAATTGAGGGCGACATTCTTGAATAATCCTGAGTTGCTCCCACCACAAGCCAGAGCGATCGCCTTCAAGTCCTCTGCCGTTGGAGTTGGCAAGGCTGTTGTCTTGACAGGGACTGCCGCCGCAGATGATGTGGAATTGTCCGGGAGCAGTGCGGTAGGTTCGCACGTCGTCGTGAATCGGGATGCCAGGGTTGTGGCGTCGGAGGATGCGTTGTCGGTAAGGTTTTTCCTCGACAAATTGGGCGACTCGGTATTTGTGAGAGAGTCCAGCGTGCTTGATTCCTTGGTCGCACAATCCACCGATTCCACTGAAGAGACTGAGGACTTGCCACTCCTGCATTCAAAAATCATCTCCATTTTTCTCCACGTACTCGCGTGCCATTTCTAAGGCTTTGTCTCGTGTGGCTTGAGCCGCCCCAACCGAAATCGGGCACCGACTGGAATCGCGGGGATAGACTACCCCTTGCCAGCCACCAAATTCTTTTTGAGCGTGCATCGTCCCTGGAAATCGAGTGAAATAGCTCGGCTCCACGCCGTATTTAATCCCCTTGTGTTCCTGCACTTTCAAACGCCTCCGCAGCTTGTTTCCAGGTACTACCATCCTCAAATCGCACATTGCACTCGTTAAATGTCCGCGTCCCCAAGCTGTCCTTTTGCCGCGCCATCCACGCTCCAATCACAACTGCGGCTCTGCCAGAATTTTTGCCCCAGCCGGATTTCACTCGAACGCGATCGCCCACTTTGAGTTCGTCGTTTGTTGAAAAGTGTGAGATTGTGTCACAGTCCTCAAACCCTTGCCCAGCAAGAACTGTGAAAGATTTTGTTGAAACTTGAAAATTAGAGGGGGGTGTATTTTTTTCCTCTAACTCAACTGCGACTTCCACCGGCTCTGCAAGAGATGATGTTGCGACCGGCGCAGTTTCAAGAAAGTCAACAGAATCGCTCACAGTTGGCTCTGGGGTTGCGTTTGACAAGTGTGAAACCATGTCACAGTTTTCAACAAACTTCCAGAAAAGATTGCGTCCTTCCCGCTTTAGGGTGCCCAGTCCCATCCGCGCCAGCTCTTGCAATTTAGCTTTGGCTTCTTCGGCGGTCTTCGCCCAGTGCTTCAGCTGGAGCGCTCGGTGAGAAATCCAACCTTGTTCTTTGGAAAGGTTGGCGATGTCCACCAGTTCGCTCGGCACGTCTGGCTGAGATTTGGAATTGAGCAGCCGCGCTTGATTGAGGTAGTAACTCGCCCAAGCGATCGCTCGTTCGATGGTTGAAGCGTTGATGGTGGTTGTGAAGGGAAGCGATGGATCGGCGGCGAGATCCAAGCAGTGAATTACCAGGGCAAGGCGTGCCATATACCCTTTGAGCTTGGAAAGGGCGTTCCGCATCGCATCCGTTGAGTTACTCTTCTCGTCGGCTAAATAATTGACCCAGTGCTTGTACAAATCCCTCGCCTCTGGGTCGAGCGTGTAGAGGGTATCCGACGGCAACGTGTCCAGATGACGGTAAAGGGTAGCGAGGAAGGGCGTGATATCGGTTTCGCCGTCCGTCCAGTAATCAGGCAGATGTGGCGGCTTTGACCAGAGGAAGCGCCCCCACATCCCGTCTGGGTCGTCCGGGTCTTTCATCGTTCGCAGGAGAATCTTTTCTTGAATGCCGCCGGTGATGGAAATGCAGGTGCGAGAGAGGAAAGACTTTTTGCCAATCCGATCCACCTTGTCATCCGCACCGTTCCAGAGGTCTAAAAATATCTGCCGGTCATCGCCCTTTCCCCCTTTGTACTGACCCATGCCGGTGAAGAGTCCGGCGAGTTCGTCCTTGACTGCCACAAAACCTGTGGCGTTCTTTTCCTGAGCGTGAGCCTCAAGAAGCGCTTCAGTTGTCCAGCGCCCCATGTAATAGTCACGCACGGACGGCTTTTCTGGCTTGGGATTTTGGGCGCGGGCTTCTTTATCAAGCGCTTCCCACTTGGTTAAAGCCTGGTCGTACTCGGAGATTGCCGCTTCAAACTCCTGCTGGACGGAAGCTTGCAGGGCGACTAAGGGGCGCTTGACAACATTCAATCCGGGCGATTTCATGCTCCCGGCATCGCCAATCACTCCGGTCCAAACGATGCACGGTTCTTTCCAGGTGGGTTTAATCGCCACGGTGGCTTTGGTGCCAATGAGTCCGGCGGCAATGCTGGCGAAGGGTTGCACCAGGTATTCCACCGGGCAAGGCAGGGAATCCGCCGCTGCTTTCAATGCCTTGGCAATATAAGGATGAAAAACACTGCCCAAATCCAGGCGCTCGGCGTTGTAGGCGGCGAGTTCTGCCACAATTTGGCGCTTTTCAACGGATTGCTCCGATTCGCCCTCCAATTCAAGGAGCTTCTCCAGTTTCTGGATAGCCTTGGAGCTTTTCTCGGTGAAGTCAGTGCTGTCTGCCGCCATCGCATAGACTTCGCGACCGACGGCAGCCATGCGGCGGTTTTTGTAATGATGCAGGATTAAATCAATACAGGACTGGAAGCTCTCGCCGATTATCCACGGGCAATCCACCAGATTCGCCAGCAGAGCTTGACCCCCCGCCGCTTCTAGTTGGTGGTGCGAGTGGAGCCAACTGCACACGCTCATCAAGTCCACATCTTTACCGGCGGCGTGGAGGTCAAGGCAGGCACGCCAGATTATCTGGTGAGCGGGACTTGCCATTGCGTCTGGGGCGAGGATTGCCGCCGCCCGATCCAGCGCTTCTGGAACTTGATTGAGCAGGATGGTTCCGAGCAGTGCTTCTTCGGCTTCTAGGTTTTGCGAGGCGAGGGATTGGTTGTCAAACTTAGTTGGGTTCATTATTGTTAACTTAGATATTTTGATTTGGGTTCAAGAGCCTTGATTTACGAGGCTCTTGGGCTTTTTCTCGTGTCTGAGGCAGTTCTCATGGCCTCGTCATCCTCTACGTCAAAAAGCAAATCCAACTCAAGTTGTCGGGCTGTGGGCTGTGCGAGTTTTTTCTTGTTGAGAGTCGCTATCGCGCTGTGGAAGTCCGCTTCTTCTATGCCCCATTCGTCGCAAAAAGATTCAATGTCAATCGAAGGGCTGCTCTGCGTGTAACTGATTTTTATGGCGAGTCCGATGTATTGCCAGGGCAGGAGAAACTTCGTGCTTCTGAGCTTCAATAGTTCGGGTTTGTCGATGACATACACCATCTCCTTAAACTCTCTGGGGATGGAAACGTTTGCTACGAGTTGCATGATTAATCCTTCAGGTAATAGCGATATAAATTGTTTCGAGTCCCGTTTCCACGCCTCTCAATGGCTTCGCGGGAAAGCAGGCGTTCAATGGCGCGGGTAAAGAACGTGAGACTGCGCCCATTCCCGATGGCTTGCCAAATGTGTCGCCCGTGCATTCCGGGGCGCTCTTGGAGTAGGGCGAGAATTTCTGCCTCGACTTGCGCTTTCTCGGCTCTTTCAATGGCGAGGGGGACGTTTCTAAACTGCTGCACGGGTATCCTCCCTCTGTCTTGGTTTCGCCTCGCGAGCGCCGCCGTGGAGTTTGAGCGCTTTGTAATCCTTCCAGTCGGCAATCTGCCTGAGCAACCACTCAGTCGCCAGTCGATCGCCAGAAGTGACTTTGGCAACTTCTCCTATGCCAGCGCCCAGCGCCCATGCCACAAAGTCGGCAAGGTGGATTTTGATGGGGGAGTGGGTGCAATCCCCATCTCTGTAAGCGGGAAGCCCCATATTTTTCCAGCGCCCAATCAGCGTGTTGTTTCTGGCACCGAGGCAGCGTTGCAACTGCTTTCCAGTCACCCACCCCGCCGATTCGTCGGTATATCGCAGGGACTCACCCAGAAAGTGAATCCGATGCTTGAGCGCCATGTGACTTCGCATGGGCCAACCTTCTTTTTTGGCTCGTTGGTTCCAGACCCTTTCCAGGTGGGGAGAGCGGAAAATCTCAAGGAGTAGAAAATCTTCTTCTTGGGACCAGTTGCGACGGCTTCGCCTGCTATAGCCAAGGTCGCGGATTCGCTCAATCAGGGCGGCATGAGTCCGCATGGGCCAACCTTCTTCTTTGGCTTTTTCGCTCCAAAGGCTATCTAGGTTTGGGGCGCGGAACACTTCCAAAAGGAAGGATTCTTCTTCGGGAGTCCACTTATATCCACCACTCATGCGATCGCCCCCTGCGCGTAACGGATGGTTTGCAGGTAAGCTTTCAGGAGCGCGATGGCGGGATGGGTATCGGCTTCGACTCCCCGCCCGGTGCCGCCAGTCCATAAGGGGACGATTAAATCTAGCTGGCGCAGGACGATCCTCAATCCGCGGGCGTTAGCCGCTTCTCTGATGGCAAATTCCAGCCAGATAAGCTGAGTTGGTTCTGGAGCGGCGGCGTTGATATGGTGGTTGGTACCGTCGGATAGGGCGGTGCAATAACACCACCAGCGGCAATCGGATAGCCAGCAGCGCTCTGGCTCAATTTCTGCCCACTGCCACAACAGATTTTGTAAAGTCATTTTGGAGACGTTCATCTTCTGTGAACTCGCTTGTTTTTGAAGTAAATTAGCTTTCTCGCTTCCAGGCTTCGCAGCACGGTAAAGGTGTCGATGAAGCTGAGGTTGAGTTGAGAGGCGATCGCTTGCGGACTTTGGGGCGCAAATATCAATAGCGTCAGGATTTTTTGCTCGAAGAACGGATAGCGCTCTGACCGTTTGGATTTCTTGCCCACAAAGAGTTTCATCATCTTCATTGCGCGACTCCCGAAAGTTTTTGGGAGCGCAGTAAGTCGAGGAGCGATCGCCCTTGGGGAGTCAGTTCGTATCGGTTGGCACCGCCCTTGGTGCCTTTTTGCAGCACTCGGACGAGTCCCTGGCTTTCCAATCCCGCGAGGTGATGGTTGAGGCGGGAATAACCTCGCCCTAATAACTGGCGGCGTTGGATGCCTCTGTGGCGGGCGACGTGGAGGAAAATTCTGAGCTTGACCGAGTGGGGTGGATTCATGGAGACACCTGCCACCGCAGCCAGCAGCGATAAGTGTTGGCGATGAGGGGATGAACTCTATCGCCCGTGGAAATTGAGCTGGTGCTGACGTTTAAATCTCTGGCTAACCCCTTAATCGCACCCATGCCGAATTCGCTAGAGAGGAAAGCGAAGGGGTCGCACTCTTGGGGCGAAAAATTGGAGCGCCAGATGCTGTAGAGGCTGACACTCTCGGTTTGGGGATTTGATGATACTTTGTAGGTACTCATTGACCACCTCGATTGGTTACTGGGGAATCCCCTGGAATTCCAGTCCTAGGGGTGAGCCGTCTACTCCCTTGAGTGGGCGGCTTTTTGATTACGCCGCTTTGTCTTGCTCAAAGGATTGAATAATTTCGCCCAGCCGCTGGCGATAAATTTCTCGCCCAAGAGCGCACGTCGGGCGCTCCTTACAGCAGTCGCACAAGGGGAGCTGGCGACCAAGGAGAGCGCTTGCTGCTTGGTAGCGTTGGGCGCTGGATTTTAGGAGTTGGGCGATGTGCGGGATCATGCGATCGCCTCTAGTTCTGCTCCCGCTCCGTCTGCGGGAACCTCCCTCCCATGCTTCCTGAGCCAATCAACCAAAGCCTCGCTGTTAACCTCTTTTAAGGTCATGTCTAGTTCGATGGCAGCAATGCTCAGCTGTCGTTTTAGCTCCGGGTCTATTCCCGCGAACCATCTAGTCTCATTTTTTTTGATGTTGCTTCCCACGCCTCTATAAAGTTGATAAAGTGACTTTATAGAGACATTTTCGTAGACACCTAGCTCAAGTGTCAAGGGGATAAACTTGTAGGACGCCCTCGCTCCAGTGGGTTTTCTGCCTTAAATTGTGTAAATGGTCACGTTTGGTTGGTAGGGCTAAGGAAGACGATGCGCTCAATCGAAAGCTATATTTCCCAGGCGAAACAAGAATATGATGCCGAACGATTCCGGCAAACGCTTTCAGAGCTTCGGCTGCCTGCGGGTTGTACTCCCCACTTCAACCTAGGAACGGGAATTTTAGAGATCGTCTGTGAATCAGACGATCTCGTTGAGCAAATTTGGCGCGATCAGCGCTCCTTACTGCCTTATATACGTGCTGAAAGAATTACTGTTAAATCTGAAGGTGGCAGCAGTGTGTTGACCGCTGCCACGGACAGTTTACTTAATGCGTGGGAAAAGGGTTCCCAGGGAGCATCCCATATGAATGGTAACGGAATTAGGCTAAATCGCGACCCAGTTATTTTAAGGATTGCGGAGCGCATTTACAACAACGAAAAACATCCAATGGCTTTGGTTTCGCTAGAGACTCACACTAACTTGCATTTCAATCAAGCGCTGATCGAAATGACCGGATCTTCTCCCAAGGAGCTTAGGACTAAAAATCTGAAGTTGCATTGGTTAAGTCCAGAGGAGTTGCGTCCAGACATTTATTCTCAATATCTAAACGACTCTCGGCTGCCGCCTGAATTGGAACAGGTAGAAATCAAATTGCGCCAGCAAAACTTTCTGCCTGCTGAACAATACAGGGGTTGGCGTGGTAGAGAATACGGTACTTGGACTTCAAGCCCTTTAAATAGTTTCAGTGACCGTTGTTGATTCCATTTAATTCCCCTATGTGGTGACGCTCTGGGGGAATTTCTTTTTGAGGGTAATTGTTTCCTACCATCTCAACTAATTGGTCTGTGGTAAAAGGAAGCACCCTGGTCAAAAAACCAATCACGATGGGATTTGGGGTTTCTCCTTTTAGCAAAGAGTTTAGCTCGGTTTCTGTCAAACCAGTATCTCTCAAGAATCCCTCCTTGGTTCTGGAGTCGATCTCTGCTCTGACCAACTCGATCAAATTTCCTTTATTCGTCATAGGATGCCCCTTTGTAGAATAAGTGCTTGCCCTGCCCTCCTCTCGCATCGCCTCAATTGCGGCAATTGCCACTTGTGCCGCTTCGTCACGAGCTAAATAACTCACCTCTTGGAGAATCTGCCCAAGAGTCAGCGATCGCTTGCCGGTTCCGTTTAAATATTCTTCAAGATTCAGATCGCCACGTAAATAAGCATAAATGTCGTTGAGTGACCTGCCGCTAAATGCGGCTACCTTGGCTAAATTCTCCGCCTCAACAGATTTTACATCCTGGCTTTTCCATTGATTCACGGCGGTACGGGATAGCCCTAACCGCCTAGCAAAAGCCGCAGTTTTTAAATCTCCTTGCAAGAGATTTATTAATTGAGCGTATCTTGTCTTGCTGTCTGGGTCGCTAAGTGCCATTCCGTCCGTCAACTATTGTTGTCAATGACTTTATAGATTCATTTTTACATCCATCCCTCTTGACAACCAATAGACTTATTGGTGATTCTGTCTTTGTGAAGTTAGAAAAATGACTTTGTGGGGACAGAAAATTAAAAACCAAATAGCTAAACAGCTAAATACAGCAGCGGGATAGCGAAGCGCCGACCTTTCGCTTCGCTATCGCTCTCGTACTGCTTTTAGATTCAAGTGAAGACGCGGGGGTATAAACATGGATTATGACGATAAAATTTTAGCCAGTGCAGATTTAGATGATGACGCAATGGCTTGGACGGAACTTCAATACTCAAAAACCGAAGTCGGTAAAGCTGGAGACACTTTAATCAATCCTTCATCAACAAAGGAAGAATGCTCTCAAGCACTACTTATCCTTAACAACTGGAGAGCTTCTCATGCTTTCCCGTTAAACAGTTTACAAGGATCGTTAAGATACCGCTGCAACCTAATAACACCAGAGGCATTAGTTAGTCAAAGACTAAAACGAGTATCCTCAATTACAAACAAACTGTCTCGCTTTTCCGGCATGAAACTTAACAGAATGCAGGACATAGGAGGATGTAGAGCAGTAATGCCTACGGTAGAAAATGTATATCAACTCCAAAGATTAATGGTTGACAAAGCCACAACAGTTAATGGAAAACTTATAAAAATAGTTAAGAGCAACCTTATAAAAGAATATGATTATATTAAAAACCCTAAACCATCGGGCTACAGAGGAATACATTTAATTTATAAATATCAAAGCAAAAGAAGAGAAAGTTTTAACGGGCATGTAGTTGAAATTCAAATGAGATCCTTGATCCAACATGCCTGGGCTACAAGCGTTGAAATTGCAGGAGCTTTCCTCGGAGATGCTCTAAAATCAGGTCAAGGCTCCGAAGAATGGCTAAAATTTTTTGGACTAATCAGTATACTATTTTCACAATTTGAAGAGTGTACGCCAGAAGAAATTAGCACGACCGAAATAGAAAACATCCGGCAAGAAACTATTTATCTTGCAAATAAGTTATCTGTTTCGGAAAAACTTAAAGCATTTTCAGTGGCTACAAAGTATGGAAATGAACACGGAGAAGCAGGATACTTTCTTCTCGTTCTTAATGTTGATGAAAAAACAATCTCAATAAACTATTACAACAGTGAAAACTTAGAGAATGCAAACAATGAATATCTTGAACTAGAAGAAAAATACAAAAATACTAATATCAATATTGTGCTTGTCGCAACAGAGTCTATGTGGAGCCTTAGAAAAGCATTCCCTAACTACTTTGCAGACTCAGAGCTTTTCTTAGAAACCCTCAATAAAGTTTTATACCAATAAAAACTAATAACTCCAAGTGCGGAGGGGGCAAATCCCCTTCCGCACTCCCCTAAGCCAATTATTCGCTCACCAAAGAAGCGCGAACTGACATAGAGGGCGATCGCACTCCAGCCTAAAATCTAGTCAGTACAGCAATCAGAACTTGCAACGCGACTACCAGCAGAAATATCGTTAAAAATGCTTGCAGTACGCCATTTTTAATTTGCTTAACCAAGCCCGTTCGGAATTGAATGACTTCCGCTCTCAAAGCTGCCATTTCCTCGCGCATCGCCGCAAGTTCTGCAACAGCAGGATTCTGCTGCTGTGGCGAAGGTGCTGGAGCTTTGCCGTTCTTGGCGGTATCTGGACTGACCGGATTGCTTTTCATGAAGGAAGGGGCTAGGGTTGCGCCCATCCTAATCTGGTTAACCCGCTCTTTCATTCCGTAATTGTGCGGAAGATTTTCGGAAATTTACCGCGAAAATTTCGCAGTGGAACGGCGATTTCTTGGCTTCGCACTGGGAACACTAAAACGGTAAAGACCCCCAAAGAAAGAGAGCGACGTGAGAAAAACAATACCCCTATTAGCGCTGTTCGCTGGATG
Organism: Trichocoleus sp. DQ-A2; assembly: GCF_039961915.1. Lineage (NCBI taxonomy): Bacteria > Bacillati > Cyanobacteriota > Cyanophyceae > Leptolyngbyales > Trichocoleusaceae > Trichocoleus > Trichocoleus sp. DQ-A2. The sequence goes on along the minus strand of NZ_JAMPKD010000005.1, from coordinate 256,868 downwards.
CTTCCTGTCGGCGTGTCAAAACTCCAACACATCTGAGGGGAGCGTGCGGAGCCTGCTAACAGCGCTCGGCAAAGGTGACGTTCAAAACGCAAAACAATATCAATGCTGGAAAGGAGAAGAAACCGTCGCCTTGCCCCAGGGGATTAGCAAATGGGAAGTTGCGGGAGAAGAACAAAAGACGGACGAGCGCGACCCCAGTTCTCAGTACAAATCGGTTTTAGTTCGCATCGAATCAAAATCGGTTGGTGGCTTTCCCGTCACGAAATTTTGGGCGTTTGATGTCTGGAAGTCCGACGAGTTTTTTGAACACCATAAACGGGCTGTAGATGATATTAATCAAACTTTAGCCAAGGGCGCGAAAGCCATTGAGGACGTAAATCAGCTTCTAGGCAAAGACTCCACCCCACAACCAAAAGTCGTTCTTCCTGCCGAGCGGAAAACCATCAGCTCTAACCCCTATTGTGTTTTGAGTGTTAGAGAACAGGGCGCTCAAGAGCAATAAACTCTCTTCGATACAAAAGAGCGATCGCGCTTCCCTACTACGAAAATTTCGCGGTGAGTTGAGCGAACTTACAAAAGGCGGAAATCCGCATCCCAATCCTCATCAACTGGATCATCTGCCCAAGGATAAAGCGCCCGAACCTCCTCTCTGTTGTAGGCAAAAGCTTCTTCTAGCTGCTCAGGGGTCCATTGAGTATAATGAACAATTTTCTCGGCAAACCAATCAAGAGATACACCGTCAAAGGCGTCACTTACAATACGCTCTAAACCAGCTTCAGATAAAGCAATTAATAAAATAATTGCTTTAGTGTTCTTTTTCTTAAGTGCTTCATAAGCAATCACCTTATTAAAATCTCTAATGCTGATAGTTTTAGCAATAGATGCTCCTGGTGCATTGCCAAGCCTGGGAACACGTACCTCAATTTGTGAACCCGTGAAACCTGCTTTACGCAAGCTTTCCAGACGCTTAGAGTCTCTTTTTGTGAAGGTGCCAAACCACTGATCTGAGTATCCAAAAACTCTACTTACTCCTGTTACTCCAAACCGTTTCTCAAACCTGTGATTTTGCAACTTGTAAGCATCAATGGAAACTTTTCCAAACGAAATTTCTGCCTGAACAGCTCGAATTATATCGCCCATAAAAAAACTTCCTTTCAAAGGTTTAGGCAAGTATAGACTTATAGCCCTCTAAAGTTTCTACCGCGTACGGAGACACCATTTCCTCAGTCGAATTTCTACTTTGCCACTATTAACGAACCTCATCACTGCCTTTGTTAATATCTTTTTCAAAAGAACGTTTATGACGCTCTAGGTAATCTCGAATTGCAACAGGTCGCAAGACAACTGAGGCACTAGAACGTAGTTTTTTGAGTTCAATCAACCGACCAATAACAATCGATTTGAGTTCAGATTCTAGCTTTTTACCCAGTGTTTTGGCATATTCATGAGCCTGCTGAATTGGGTAGGGCAAGATTTTTACTAACATCTTGCTGCTCATGAAATTGTGGTCTCGATCGTAAGCCAAGCCAGCAGAATCTATTGCATCGACCAAACGAAAAACCAGTTCAATTACAGCTGATGAAGCTTTATCTGACGATTTGCCTCGCAATGAAGTGAGAAATTCGTAGCGTGGAACCATAGGAGGCGGATCGCCTGCCGTATGACCAATGTAGAAATAGACAAAATCAGCGTTCTCGCACATGAATATGAAGTCGTCGTCTGCAAGGTCGATGGTGGCATGGTAGGGCAATGTTCCACCATGTTCGTCATGTTCAGCCAGTGCTTGTTCTCGTTTTTCCTCAAAGAACTCCAACCACGATTTCTTTAACTCATAGTTGTAATATTCGGTCAGAGACGCAAACTGACGCACTAAAGCACAAGTGACATAGTATCTCCCTGCCTTGGGGTCGTTCGGTAACTCAGCAAGCAAGGCAGTCATTGCAGCATTGTCGCTAATCGCCGCTGCTCGTGAAAGATCCCACTCAGGTTCAATGGCTGTGCCAAATCTTGCAGCCGATCCTTTGGAGATATACCAGTTGACCAGACGGCTTAATACTCGCATCTGCGTTGACTTGACCGCTCCTGCAAAGATTGGCGGCTTCGTTCGCGCTGACATGATTCGCTCCAAAATAGTTCGTTCGCGTCGAATGCCTTCACGAACCATTTCCCCGTAGGCATCAGGGCGTTTATAATGACCAAATTCGCGCTCTTGGGGGGTAATTGTGCCGTCGCGAATGTGAACTTGTGGCTTTGGGATTTGTGCTCTGGGTGGGAGAATATCGTAAGCTTTACCAGTGAAAACTTCTTCGTCCACGCGAAACTGCACCACATCCGTAGCACAGCGAGCCATGTGTTCATACTCTGACTCAGCAAGGTCAGGATACATGAACTGTGCAAGCACCATCCCTTTATACGCCGGGTCATCTAGTGTTTGCCGGGTTACTGGTGCTCCATAGAGCATCTCTTTTTTACCCGTCTGCTTCTTCTGCATCTGGGATAGAGAGATGTAAGCAGTGCTGTTATTGATGGTAATCGCATCACCAAGGTCTTCAAAAAAGCCCTTAGCTGTCTGTAATGCCAGTGTGCTAGCGTGCATACTACCATCACTGCCTGAGACAACAATTTGTTTTCGTGCTGACGAACCTCGCTCCGAAGCTACATCTACAAGATAGATAAACTTCTCTCCAAAGACTCGTTCTTGTAGGGCTTTTCTAAGTTCATCTGAGTCCCATACCAACTGCTCCTCGTTGCTTTGGAAAAGTTTGTGTAGCCCTGGAAGATGAATCGCACTATGAGGTAAGCTCAACCCTCGATAAGCTACTTGCTCAAGGTCGCTATAGTCAGCATCAAATCGGTGACGCGAGTAAGGGTCAACAATTTCGCGATCGCGAACAATCTCTAAATCTTTCTCGACCAGTTGAATCATGTAGACTAACATCCGGTAAAACAATTCGACCGGATCTTCATCTAAAAGGGCTTGAGCCGTGCGGTGAAGAATTGTTCGTCGGTTTTCCTCATAGTAGTCACGGGCATCTACTGCCGCTGCGATCGCCTTTGTCGTTGGCAGGTAGGCTAGATACTCATAAACATCGTCTAGAGTGAGTGGATTGTCTGGGTTGAGGGTAGGCGTGAGAGAGTAGATACGTCCCCGTTTTGGGTCCTCTGACTGCACCTCAATCTTGCCCGCAGCCACCATCCGATCCAGAACCTTATAGTAGGCAACGCGAGTTACCGTATCTTCCAAAACATCTGATACATCATCAAAAATTTCACGGGCAGAAGCACTCTTCTGATCTGCCAAATACTTAACGATTTGGCGCTCTCGCTCTGCAACCCCTGGCTTACTCATGGGTTTCCTCCGGCTGCGAAATTTGACGCTTACCAACCCAACCAGCCGCCTCAAAATCTGACCAAATGTCAGGAGTTGCGCCACCATGTGTCGTCGATCGCTTGCGAACCTGAACCACAGTAGCGTGGCGAATGGTTTCGTAAGCACCCGTCAAAATGCAAGTTCCTTGAGGCATTTTGGGAAGTTGTTTAACCAAATCATCTGAAGCATCAGAAAGCACACCTCGTAAGGCTTCAAGCTGATCTGGTTCGATCGCGTGAAGAAATCGCGTAAGCAAGCGTTTCAAAATTGAACGGTCAACGTCTTGAGGGGATTGAGTCGTCAGAATTAAACCGATGCGGACGTGCCGACCAATACGGGCAAGCTCTCGTATAACCTGAAGTGCAACACTGTCTTGGTTCGCAGGGGTGACAAGGTGAAACTCATCGATTGAGAACGCGACAAACGGAAACTCTTTGGCTTGCCCCAAGCGCTGGAGATCGCGAGCTACAGCAGCCGTGATAATTCGCAGGTCAGACACCAATAGTCCCTTACAGTTGATATTGATAAAGGCTCCTGGCGTAAGAACGGATTTCCAGTCATAGGGAGTTCCCAAATATGTAATTCGTCCCAGGCTCTCCGTTCGACTCTTGGCAGGATTGATGGTCACGGTTTTCATCTCTAATTCCGGACCAACCGCTTTAATTTTGTCTAGTAAATCGTTCAAGAGAAAATGATCGCCTGACTTCCTAGAAGCCTTCAGCAGTTCTTCATGAGCATGACGCACGAGATCAACCATGTTGCCGTTCAAGCTCGGAATTGCGTTAATTACATCGTCTGCGGTCAAAGCACTGAGGGGCACTTGAAAGTCAATACCTGGTTCAAGATTAATTCCACCTAGCTCTTCCGCTGCCTCAACCATTTCGCCATTAACATCGATGTTGACCTGCGGAACTCCCAGCATACGGAGTTCTTCGGCTAGGACTCCACGTGTGTAGCTTTTACCCGTGCCAATCCCTCCAACAATGAGCATATGACGTTGGATTACGTCGCGTTTCAGGAAAACTGAAATGTCGCTACCTCGCAAAGCTCCGACATAAATCCCTCGATCTAGGTTGTCCTCTAGCCCCAACGCTTTCACAATCTGATCGCCAGTCGCCATGTGGACTAAAGCGCCGGCACGGGGCAAAGTTTGCACATCTCGAATCTCTAGTACGTTACCACTCTCATCTAGAATGGCTTCTTTTAGCGGCTCGATCGCTGCAACACGATAAATAACGGTCGATGAGCCTTCCTCGGCATATTCTGTGCGAATTGGTATCACTTCTCGCAGGTTAGAGCTAAAGGCGTCTTCGTGGGGGTTGACCTCCCAAGCATTGGTCACACGTTCCAAAATACGACTATGGCGACCATCATCAGTGATAGCCTCTACCGCAACCATCGTTCCTGGTTTTGGCGAGGGAACATAAGGGGCAATCCGAAAATGTTGCTCCAGATAGTTTGGAGATTGTTTCTGCTCGAAGGCAATCAGTGTGCCAACATAGGCTGATCCGGTTGCAAGACTTTCGTCAGTAATAGAGGCACGATCGCCATTGTCCCCATCGTTCGAGTCTTCTTCCGGCTCTTGATACTCTGAAACGGATGAAACCTCGGAGCTGGTCGCCTCACGCCTCTTGTTTCCGTTGCGCGAACGACTCTTAGGTAACAGACGTTGAGATACAGAACTGTCTTGCGGATCTTTAGGCATCTTGTCCTTTAGGCTTAGTACAAATGAACTGTAACCAAATATAGCTTACAGGTTACAAAATTGACAAGCCAAGGCTCTAGAGTAATTTTTCTATACATTTGCAGTCAAATTACTCTAGAGATTTCTAATTATGGTTACAGTGTTAGAGAACGGTAGAAAGATCCTGCCAGATGCGATCGGCAATCACCTGAGCTAGTAGTGGTGGGACAGCATTGCCTACCAAACGCATTTGATCTCCCAGGGTTCCATAGAACACAAACTCATCGCTAAACCCTTGTAAGCGTGCTGCCTCACGAATTGTTAGGGTGCGAGGCTCGATCGGGTGAATGAAGCGCCCACTTCCAGCATTCTGAAAACAAGTAGTGATAGTTCGTGCAAGCCCATGACGATGCAAGCGCCCGTAGGCCTGAGAGTAGTGACTTTTAGGGTGATACTTGCTGTCAATATTCTCTAGCCCACCACCTTCAGGAATGCGCTCAATGAGTTCTAGCAATTTGCCTTTGTGAACGCGGGGGACATGGTTAGGAGCTGAGGAAGCACTACGATTTACTAGATCGCCGATCGCATCCCACACGTTGACTAAAGGTTTTACCTCTCCTAATCCTCGGTAATTAGCCTTTATCTCTTTAATTGCACGGACAACCGAAGAATCGGCACCAAAAATGCCATCTTTATCGGCTGATTTGCACCGCGAGTTTTCTAAACGCTGCTGGCGATAATTGAAAACAACCTGCCTTGTAAAAGCGTGAGTAGGAGCAGGGAAAGCAGGTTTGACGCCTAGCTCTCGACGAAACGCCAAGACAAAAGCCCGGTGTCGAGTTTGGGCTATACCATACTGAGCTGCATTCAAAACAGTGAACTGAACCTCAAAATCTTTATTCAGTGCTTTGATTAGAGCTTTGAACTGGGGATGAAAGATGACCTGCGGCACGTTCTCCATTAGTAGGAAGTCCGGCTTTAGGGCTGTAACAAACCGCACATAGTCTCCAATATATTGATTGCGCTCGTCATCAGGTCGCCTTAATCCAGCCAAACTAAATCCTTGACAAGGTGGCCCACCCAACAAGCCTGAAACTTTTCGACCATTAGCTTTCTTAAGTAGTCGGCTAGGTCTTCCAAGGTTCTTAATATCATCACAAATGTACTCAGTCTCAGGGTTTGGGTAGTTTAATTCAAACGTCTGTTTTGCAACTGTATCAATATCAGTAAGGGCAATAAGGTCGTAATGCCCCGTTTGCAGGAATCCTTGAGCAAGACCGCCAGCACCCGCAAATAGTTCTACTAGGCTTAATTTAGAACCTGACGTAGACTCGCTTTTGCTAGCTGACGATCGAACTATATTCGCAGGACGTGAAATTAGTTTTGCTGTCATTTCTCATCCTCTATAAAGCGGGGCTTCAGCAGTATCGATTGTTTGTGCTTGGGCGACGGTTTTCATCAGCCTTCCTTAACTTCCCAGTTGCTCAATCGATTCTCTGATCGCTTTGATCTGCTCCTTCAGTACCCTCCGCTCTTCGGAAAGCTGGCGTTGCAGCTTCTCAATCCTCTGCTGATGCGTGGTACAAGAAAGATTCAGCGCTCCTTGCAATAAATCTAGTTGTTTGATCAGCTGCTTCTTCTGGCAAGCGAGAAGTATTTCTGAAGTGGGAACGGGCGGGGGTGCTAACTGGGTTTCTGTTATGTTGGACATTGACTTATCTCCATAAGTTGAAACTTCCCTCGGCACCGGCTTCTAAACTGTGCTGAGGGTTAAAAATTTTTAGACATCTACGAAAATTTCGCGGTAGCTCTCTACAGGACGGAGAGGGCACTGAGGATTAATCATCGAAAGTCACGCCCAAATCAGCTTCTAGGACAGCTTCGATTTTTCGTAAAGTTTCCAGGGGCAAGACCTTAGTTTCTTCGTTCTCAATTTTGTACCAGTTAGCTGGTGTCATGCCAACCTGGGCGCAAATCTGGATCAAAGAGCGGTCATCCGCCTCTCTAAGCCGCTTGATTTGCGCCCCCAGTCCTGAGAATTCCCGCTCGACAACCTTTCTAACCTTCATCAGGAGAGTCATTTCATAAACCTCAACTCTTAATTATCGGTTGACATCCTGAACCCAATATAAACCCTCAACTGAGAGTTGACAACTATCAACTGAGAGTTTACGGTTAAAGGTATAGAGAAAGCGCTACCGACTGCGAATCTGAAGCGCCTCTCTCCACCAGACCCCCAGGAAGAAGGACTGATATGAATCCACTTTACACCCGCGCCCAGCTCGAAGCTATCGGCAACCGGAATTCCATCTGGACGATTTGCAAAGAACGGGGACTAAAATGCCTCGCGCGCACTGCCGACTGCATTGACCTGATTCTGGAAAGCCAACCCGCCCAAGCCCCGGTGACTGTAGAAGAAACGATGACTTCTACCACCTGCGCTTCCTGCCCTTTTTTCGAGTCCTACAACGAACCCTCCGGTCGCGGCTACTGCCCGTGCAACGACCGGGTTGTGTACGCCCACCACGAAAAGTCCCAAGAGTGCGATCGCTCTCGCGAAATTGAAGCCGAGTTCATCCAGCCCAAATCCTGGGCACAGGCGCAGGCTGAAGTCGAAACTTACCTGGAAGCGCAAGCCCAAGAAGTCGCCCCAGAACCAGAACTTACCGGAGCGCTTTCTGGAGATAACGTAGCAATTCGCCTGCAACCGGAAATCATCTACGACCCCCGCACTGAATCTAAACCGGAAGCGATCGCTTTTCTCACCGCCTTCCTCGCTCACACAGCCGGTCGCGACGTGCCGGAAGTAGCGCGTGCCGAGTGGGATCAATGCAACATTCTCACGGGCGGCTACTACTGCAACGAATGGGAAGAAATCATCAACGTCAAGGTTGTTATCAACTGGAAGGCGGGCACCTACCAGCGCAACGATACTTTCTGTGATGGCGCTCTTGCCGCCGTCTGGGGGAACCTCCGAGGGATAGAACTGAGCCACATCAACTTCGACTTCTCCCGCCTCCCCATTGATAGTGCCAAGCAAGAACGTCGCGCCGCCGTCCTCCAGTACCGATTTACCGAAGCGATCGCCATCATCGCAACCGTTCAGCCGGGAGTGGTCGAGCGCGTCACTTTGGATTCGGTTGTGGTGCGCTTGGAGGATGGTTCTCTTAAAGAAGTTGCTCCAGATGAAATCAAACACGTAGAAGCGCCTTGGAAGGGGGTGAAGTGGAACGATTTAAGTCCGGGAATCAGGCGCATTTTGAAAGGCTACAATCCCAGCCAAAACGTGTTGGATAAACACAAAAAAGAATTAGTTCGCGTTATTAAGAAATAGCAGGAGTATCGCCCCTTCAAAAAGCGACAATGGAGGGGCGAGATTCACCAAGGTCCACCTCAATTCCTGAAAAGCAAAATGTTTACAAAAGATAGAGAAGCTCTCATCCAAGAGATGAATGAAGCGATTGCCGAGGTTCAACAGGGAAAGCTGACTACATCGGAAGTTGTGGAAGCTTTTACCCAAATGATTGAAGAAGCCAAGCAAGGAAAGCCAGTTTTCGCACAGGCAGAAGACGGCAAAAATTTAGCAGAGCTTGGGGTGTCAGATTTATCGGTAGTAATTTCATTGGCAAAGGTTTTCTTGACTTTAGCAAGCTCGAAACTTTCACCCATGAAGTACATGGAAGTACAAACCCTAGAAAGGGTAATTAACGCTCAAGAAATCACAGCGTCCGAGCAAGTTACTTCCGCTATTTTTGTCGAGCATCTTGCCTCTGGGGTTTCAGTTCCAGATGCGATCGTGAAACTTTATCGCACTCAGATAGCTAGGAAATATCCTGCTACACACCCAATGGTTGTAGAGGCTTTTCTAGTCCTGATCCGAGTAACACTTGCAAACCTTGAAACCGAAACCAAGTCAGGAGGGGGATTAAAAGCCAAAACCTTAACCAAGGAGGCTACAGCAGCTTTTGTGAGGATCGCTGGGAACATGGAGCAAACGTTAGAAATACTGCTAGGCGATCGCAAACTGCCTGATTTGTAACTACTGACTTCTACAACTTAGGAGAAAAAGCAATGGAAGCCGAACACGTCGAACACTATCTTAAAGAGATTGCATCCGCGCTAACGCGGCTAGCAGATGCGGCAGACCGTATTTCAGCGCCCAATCCGGGCGAACCAAAATTTACGAAAACTCTCGCAGAATACCCTGGATTTGATTGGCAATCGATTAGCGCGAAAGTAGTTGAATCAGAATCATGGGAAGGGCATAAATTAGCGAAAGCTGTGGAGTGGAAAGGCGTAATCTGGAAGCGCCGCTTTCGCTCTAAATACGGCAACGATGTTTGGTTTTCTCGCGCCATTGGACGTGAGAATGAAGAAAATATCTACGCCCATTTGATTCTTTTTAAAGAGTATAAAGAGCAGAATCAATCGCCTGTCGAGTCTTTGGATTCCAAAGTTCTCCAAGCGCTCAAAAACGTTATCAAGCTTCCCGTTGGGAGAAACGCTCCTGTACCTGCACCCGATAACTCAAACCAGAACCCGCGCCCTGCCCAGCCGGTTGAAACCCAACAAATAACCCCGGAAGCGATTGACCAAAATGCAAGGATTCGCGCTGTCCGGACGCTCACCGGACATTCAGCCGACCAGGTAAAGACCTGGCTGGCGAAGTACGAGGCGAAGGCTCCTGTTGATTTGAATTCCTTCCAGTGCGATGCGCTCGTGAAGTGGCTCTGTATTAGTTGGGCGTTTAGCCGACTTGGGAATCAGCACCTCGCTTCTGAGTCGTATACGAAGTTTGTTCCAGGAGCGATCGCCTCTGGGCAGAAAGAGGAGGAAGCGATGCGAGATTGGATGCGACAAGTGGAAAGCGGAGTTAAGGGGCAGGTGAAACCGTGAAGTACGCATCCTCCATCAGATACGGCGGTGAATTGGTTGCTGCGTCAGATTGCACGTACCAGGATTACAAACAACTGGGGCTGCTTTGTCCGGAGTGCAAAGAACCCGTTTTCTTAAGGGCTGGAAGCACGTTTTTCCGACAAGGAAAAGAGGTTTTAGTAAATCCGCACTTCGCCCACTTTTCTTTTTCAGACCCGGCTCTCGTTCAAGCGTGTGAAAATCGGGTTGCTAAATACGACGCTCATGAAGTGCAACGCAGGGCGGCGATCGCCAAAGGTCAGCGCTTAAAAATTCTCCAGCGATGGTTCTGGGACATTTTCAAGAAAAATGGATTGTCTCAATCTTTGACGGAAATTGCACTTACCGACCCTATCAAGTTCAACCAAGTCATTGACTTGATTAAAAAAGAAAACACCGATTTAATTGAAAACTTGGTAGAAACTTTTAGGCTTGCGACGCCGCAAAATGTCAGTCAAGTAATCGAGACTAACCTCACCACAGATCCGGGTTTACTCAAAAGCCCTAGGGTTATCAAAATGCAGGAAAAGCTTCGAGGAATAGATTTGAAAATGCACAGAGCAATTTGTTGGGAGGTCGTGCAATTCCTCAAGACAAAAAGCTCTCTGCATCTGCTCGAAAGCTGCCTTGCCTGCACGATTTTTCTGTCGGGCTTATCTCCTACCGCTCAACGTGAAATAGCCCAAGGGCGTCGAGGGGTGGCGCTCGGCGGCTTGATGGCTTGCTTGACAATGATTTTTTGGGCTGAAGAGTTCGCAAAAATAGCCTAGGCAGCAAGATTTGAGTGTCATTTCCATCACAACATTAATCAAATGTCAAAAACTGATATTGAATGGGCAGACCTAGTTTGGAATATCATCACGGGTTGCGACAAGGTGAGTCCTGGTTGTGCGTTTTGCTATGCCGAAGGGATTGCAAAACGCTTCTGGGGCGATCGCAAATTCAGCGACGTGCAATTCCACGAAGACCGATTGCTTCATCCTTTGAAGTGGAAGAAGCCGCAACGAATTTTTGTTAATTCAATGAGCGACTTGTTCCATGAAAAGGTCACAGATGAGCAACTGGATCGGGTATTTGCAGTTACAGCATTGACTCCTTGGCTTACCTATCAAATCCTTACGAAGCGACCACAGAGAGCGCTGGATTATTTGTCAGCTCGTAACGTCAGCTTCAGGATTGCCAGAGCTGCTTGCGATATCCGACCAGAGACAAGTCCTTCTGAATTACAGAAACGCATCAAGCCACACCTACCAAATGTGTGGCTAGGCGTCACCTGCGAGAATCAGAAAACTGCCAACGAGCGAATCCCGCTTCTCCGTCATTGTCCGGCAGCGATTCGCTTTTTAAGTTGTGAGCCGCTGCTGGAAGAGATTGAACTGTTTAATGTTGACGGAGAAGTTTCTCTTGCCATGCAAGCGCTCGACGAACGCGAAACCATGTTTCCAGCAGATGTCATCGACTGGGTAATTGTCGGCGGCGAATCTGGACACAACGCTCGTCCCTGTCATCTTGACTGGATTCGCTCAATTGTCAGCCAATGCCAGCACTGCGAGACTCCAGTTTTTGTCAAACAGCTTGGCAGTCTTCCCCTGCAATCGCAGAAGACAGAAACTGGCTTTACCACATCTGACCTACGCCTTAAAAGCAAGAAGGGCGGGGATCTTGAAGAATTCCCTAATGACTTAAAGATTAGAGAATTCCCAGAAAGCTAACGCGAAATTTTGCAGGCGTAATACAACTCGACATTGTACAGTCAGCTTGGTTTGTCTCCACCTGAATTAGTCTCCATTCAATGAATTTGCTACCGGGAGTCAGCCAATCCTGGGATTTATCCACTCCCGATAACTTGTTTATAGTTTAGGGCGTGGGCAGTGGTGATTTGAGTCCCGCTTAGTATGACTTAGTTCAACGGGTGGTTTGCATATAGCTCAACAGCCAATTCGCCGCTGTTGCCCGACGAGTCTGCCTGGGACCAAATTCACCCAATTTGTAGCCTTTAAAGCCGAGTTGTTCTTTTAGTAGCTGCTTGTTCTCTGCCGGAATCGAGCGAGTCAGCTTCACCGTTGGTGGACGGTTCTCAATAAAATCAGGCGGTTGTGAATATTCATCTCGCCATTCTGGGGGAACTTCGCTCGCGTCCCATTGATTCGCCCCTGTGTCGTAGCGATAACCCAAGCATTGCCACACCAGTTGGTTCACTGTGGCATCATCAATTTCATCGTTCAGGATAGCCCAAATCGTTTCGGTATTCAGCGGCGGTAAGTTAGACATGAGAATGAACAATTAACAACAAAAGCTGTATCAATAAAATACAACTTTTTTCCTTGGCTAAATATCTCTGGAGAATTCCATTCGCACTTTTTACAAAAATGGTGTGCTCTCACGGCTGTTAACTTGCCAAAAGTTGATTTCTTCTGTTAAGCGTTGATTCTTCCTGGGTGTGCCACACGGGAATCTCAATACAAAATTCTGTTCCTTGTCCAGGTACCGATACGCAATTAAGCGAACCTTTGTGCTTCTCTACTACAATCTGATAGCTAATGGATAACCCTAGCCCAGTACCTTTACCGACAGGCTTGGTGGTAAAAAATGGCTCAAATAATCGGGCTTTAACATCTTCATTCATGCCCTGCCCGTTATCAGCAATCCGCACAATAATCGTATTGGAAGAGGTCAGTTCTGTGCGAATCAAAATTTGACTGGGTTTGTTGAGTAATTCATCCGAACTGCGAACCCCTGAAATAGAACCTTTATTTGGGGTTTCGCTACTGTAACGCTCTAGCTCATCAATCGCATTACCGAGCAAATTCATAAATACCTGGCTCATTTGCCCTGGGTAACATTCCACCAAAGGTAAATCAGCATACTCTTTAATCACTTCAATTTCTGCATGGTTGCCATGTGCTTTTAGTCGGTTTTGCAAAATCAGCAGGGTATTATCAATCCCTTCGTGAAGGTTCACTTGCTGCATAACCTGTTCATCATTGCGAGAAAAATTCCGCAACGATAGCACAATCTGATGAATACGCTTTGCCCCTATTTCCATTGAAGACATCACTTTAGGCAAGTCTTCTCTGAGAAAATCTATGTCGAGTTCTGCGATTTTTTCTTGCATCAAGCAGCTAGGATTGGGGCACTCTTGCTCGTAAAGCGTCACTAAATCAAGCAAATTTTGCACATAGTCAACTGCATAATTTAGGTTCCCATAGATAAAGCTAACAGGGTTGTTGATTTCGTGAGCCACCCCTGCTACCAAACATCCCAAATTGGACATTTTTTCTTTTTCAACGAGTTGGGATTGGACTTGTTGCAGGTCGTGCAAAGCTTGCTCTAAATGCTTTGATTGAGCAACAGCTTGGGCAGCGGTGGCACAACTTTGCTCGTAGAGTTCCGCTTGATGAATATTAAGGGCGAGTTGTTCAATATCACTTTCTTGTTGATATTGGCTCACCACTGCATCTAGAGCCTCAAGTAGGTTGGTAGAAGACTCTGTAAGAATGTAACGTAGATGCGGATTGTCTGAGGTTAGTTCTTCAGGGGTTGCTTGGGCGATCGCTCTCGCTTGCGCGATATATTGGCGTATGTGCTGGTCTAAATTTAGCGGTGGCTCAAAGTACATTGACCGAACAACGGATGATGGTTGACCCGGTAGTTTCATCTCCAGATTGCCCTCGATCAAACCACTATGCGACCGTTCCATCAAATCCAGATCAGCTTGCAAAGTAGAGCGCAATTTCTCTTGCTCGGCAATATCTTTTGTACAGACTAGTCTTAAGGCGAACAGTGCCGTGCGTTGAGATAACATCCGCTGACGACCACTGATATTAACCACCGCTGCGTTAATTTCCCGCACTGTATTAATTTCGTTTAAATGTAAATAATTAGCCAAGACAAGTACCGGCAATAATTCAAATAATCTTAAAGATTGCGGAATTATACCATTAGCCGTCTTTTTTGTCATGGTACTTGTTAGTTTTTTTGAAGTGAAAAGCAAAAAAACCGCGAATCTACTGTATAGTCACGTAAATCTATGACTAAGTTCCAGTTTACTTGTAATTTAAAGATGCAGTTTTGACTTCCTCCAAATTGTTGCTTGGCTATTCCTGAAAAACTATGAACCAAAGCGGTGCCAACTTTAGTGCATTTTTATACGGATCTAAAAAATTAGCGTCACTTAAAGGCCTTCGTGAATCTCAACCAGCTTTATCTCAGCTTCATCTAATCGTGAGAAGTTTCACAAATTCAATACAATTTGCCGAATTCTATCTGCCTTTTAGTTGGTAGAGGCGTAAGATTTCAAGAAGGTCTCGGATATAACTATTGGTCTGCACCAGGTTGCCGCCGATAAAATTTACCGAGTCGTTAATTTCGTAGGCGATACCGACAACTAGACAGCCGAGGCTGGGCATTTTTTCGGTTTAAATTCAGTTGCGTTTGGGTTCGTTGTAACTGTTTTACTGACTACAAACAAGGCTTGGCGAGCAAAACGGGACTGGCAGTTCAAGAAGACTTGTGTATACACAGTAGCCCAAAGAATAAAGAACCCCAAGAGATAGCTTTCTTGGGGTTCCGGGAAATTATGGAAATTTAGTGGACATGATATGACTCAGCAGCGGGGGAAGCGGGAAGTTTTTAGCGATTACTGATTACCGATTCCCTTTCCCCTACTCGGATGTGCGACTCATTCCTCAGCCTTAGCACCTAGGCGGAGGAAGACTTTACTGCGGCGAACCCCGTCATCGCTGCCGTAGCTGCTAAAGGCAAGCGAATTTAGCTCGTTAAATAACGGTTTCGCCACCAGTTCCACTACTCTGACAATTGGCAGCTGACGCTCTAAGAACGCCTGACTAGATGCCCAATCTAGATACAAATAGCCGTTATTCGGCTGCGGTAAAGAGGTGATATTTGCCTGGAAGCGATCGCTCTTGACGAGAGAATTATCAGGAGCCTTAATCGCTTGATTCATTGCTTCGATCGAAGTGGTGAAAATCTCGTATTTGCCAATACTGGCGTGAACTCCTTTCACCTGTGCCTCTAGCTTGACTGAATCTTGGTCTTCACCCTGATTCTTATCGGCAGTGGTTGTGAGTTGTGTCCAGGCAGAGATCGGTTGATTCTCCAGGGTAAATGAGCTAACGCTCAACCCTTGCTGTTTGGCAACAGCGTCTAGACGATCGATTGCCGCCTCTGCTTTTGTCGTTGCTGATTTCTCGGCGACAAAAATCCAATCTGAATCTTTGCGGTCGGCACGAGGTAGCATTCCTAAAGCGTACTCGCCTTGCACCCAACTAAAGATATCTTGCTTTAAATCAATGCCCCAACGAGCTTGGAGATTCGCGATGGGTTGATCGATCAGTTGGACAAGGCTATCATCGCTATCTAATCCAGAAGTGAGTTGAGTCCACAGTTGCTCTAAGTTACTACCAGAAGCTGCGATCGCTATTTTCTCTGGTAGATACTGCAACGCTCCGACTGGTTGAGATAGGCTGGGAGTTGTCGGGGGGATTTCCTGTCCGGTAGCCGCTAATAAAGCGGTTTCTGCCAGCAATCCTTGAGTTTTTGGAGAGATGGCGATGGCTAAACTCTCATAGGTTGGGTCAATTTCCATCTGTGAATTGTTCCCCAGCAACTTCGCCAGCGCGGGTAGATTCACATAAGTCAGACCAATTTTCGGCTGAGAGATGCTTTCGATTGCCCGCTGATAAGAAGTTGAATCGCTGAGGCTGAGATTGGGCGCTTGCACATTATTAATGGCTTCTTTCAGCACCCTAGGATTATTGGCAAACAACACAAAGCGATCGCCAACAACTGCGGTAGCAACCGAGTTTTGAGCTGAGGCGCGGTTTATCGCGTCTTTTGGCAATGCCGATCTATCGCGGTTGTAAAAGCCTTTATTGACTGCGTCTTGAGTTTTGACGACCGACTCTTGATTCTTATAAATCAGCTTGACACCTTTATAAGTCTCAAAGACTAAATCTGTCTCAACATTTGCTTGCTTCTGCCAGAACAAATCCACAAACTCGCGGCTGCGTTGCGGATTTTTGGTGGTGACAGCCAGTAGCAGCCCGCGCTGCTCTCCATTGTCACGGGTGCGATCGATATCTAAGCTGGTGAGAGCCAGCGTGATTTCATCCCCCAGCCAGGGTTGGATATCTCGGCGATAGTCCAGATCCGTGTTCGCGAGTAAGCTTTGTTTAAATTGGTTGAGTTCTGCACGCGAGCGCTTGCGGTTCGCGGGACGCGCTACAGCCTGCCGCAACCCTTCCAACCGATCTGGATTCACAAGCAATGACACCATTACGGGTGCCTTTTTCGGCACAAATATGGTGGCAGATGGGTTCGTCACCTCCCCACCCCCTAGAAGGGCGAGAGGACTGTTTGCCCTCAGCCAGTAAAAGCCACCGGCACCAATTAACAGCAGCACTAAAACGCCAGCTGCCAGAACGTAGAAAAACGAGCGTCGCTTCATGGTGAAATGTAGACCTTGGGTGAGCGCGATTCAGCTAAGAACACTAATCCCGATGCCAGAACCTATTATTTCAGCTCATCGGACTGCCAACTATTAAAATCTTAGTTAATCTCCAGCGTTGCACAACCTCATGTCTGCTCAATCTTTTCGCCAAGATATTCCCCAGATTAGCGTAGAAGAACTTGCCAGCCGTCTTGCCGATTCCCCTGAGAGTCTGCAATTGGTGGATGTGCGAGAACCACAGGAAGTTGCGATCGCCAGCATTGAGGGTTTTGAAAACCTCCCCTTGTCGGAATTTGCCGACTGGGCTGACCAAATCCAGACCCAGTTCGATCCGCACGCCGAGACGCTGGTTCTCTGTCATCATGGCATCCGTTCGGCGCAGATGTGCCAGTGGCTACAAATGCAAGGCTTCACCAATGTCAAAAATATTGCTGGTGGCATCGATGCCTACTCAATCCGAGTCGATCCGACAATTTCCCAATACTAATGATCCCAGTACAAAACTATCTTGAAGCTGGAACCTCTTCCCCAACCCCGCTCCTGCAACAAGAGGGCAGAAATTCTCTTTCTTCCCTACTAAGGAAAAAGGCTGGGGTTAGATTTTTTAATTAAATACGGTTCACGATATTGTTTTAATTTTTACTAGCGAAATAAGTATTTAGAGGTTTTGGCTGACAAACTTCGATGCAGTCGAGTAGACTACAGACAATCCTGATAGAGACTGTGGACTCTAGAGTTACGGGTAGCGATAATGTCCTAACTCTGCGATCGATCGTCATGGTATGTCTAAGGTTGAAGTTCGGCGGCTGTTATGCTTCTACTGGCTGGGTGTGGCGAACCGGCAGGCAGAAGGCAGCATCTGCTATTCTGTTTTAACCTATCCTATATTTAATCGGCTGCTTGCTTGACAAGAGCGCCGGACTTACTGAGAAATTCATCATCAGAAGTCCAGGAATTTCCAATTGTTTTTAAAACCCTATCCAATTCGGCTTTCGTTTAAATGGCTAGGCAAGTAAGTCTGACTGACCGTCAACAACGTATTCTCTGGGCAACTGTCCGTCACTATATTGCGACGGCTGAGCCAGTCGGCTCAAAAGCTTTGGTAGACGAGTATAATCTGTGCGTCAGTCCAGCGACGATTCGCAATGCAATGGGCGTCTTAGAGAAAGCGGGGTTGCTCTATCAACCCCATACCTCGGCTGGACGGGTTCCCTCTGACTCTGGCTATCGAATTTATGTCGATCAATTAATTAAGCCTTCTGAAGCCTTGGGGCGTCAGGTAGAGCAGTTATTCACAAACCGTTTGAACTTGGAACATCAGAGTTTCGAGACTGTGTTGCGGGGTGCAGCGCAAATTCTGGCAACGCTCAGCGGTTATATTACCCTGATCACGATGCCGCAGACTCGAACTAATCGTTTGCGGCATTTGCAACTGGTGCAGCTCGATCCGGGAAGGGTGATGCTGATTGTGGTGACGGATTCTTATGAGACGACTAGCGTCTTAATGGAGTTACCGCTCTCAGAATCGGAGGATGAGCAACCGGACGCAGAAATTGTAGATCGGGAGTTGCAAATTTTATCGAATTTTCTGAATAGCCACTTGCGGGGGCGATCGCTCAGTGAACTGGCAACTTTAGACTGGAGCGAACTAGACCGAGAATTTCAACGATATGTTGATTCTTTGCGAAATCTCCTCTCCGACTTGATCCGTCGCACTTCCCAACCTGCCACAACTCAAATTATGGTTCGTGGCGTCGCTGAAGTATTGCGTCAGCCAGAATTTTCCGAATTACAGCAAGTGCAGACGCTTATACACCTATTGGAAGAGGAACAAGACCAGTTGTGGCCTTTAATCTTTGAATGGCCTAGACCAGATGTCACGGCTATTTCAGATGTCACCTCTGGTTCGCGAGTGACAGTGCGGATTGGTTCGGAAAATCCTTTAGAACCGATGCGTACCTGTACGCTGATTTCTGCAACTTATCAGCAGGGTTCAGTACCCGTGGGAAGTGTAGGTGTTTTGGGGCCAACGCGGATGGTGTACGAAAATGCGATCGCACTCGTTGAAGCCGCCGCCGATTATCTCTCGGATGCTCTTACGCAACCTGCTTAATTTAGAAAATCGCTAATCGCGATTAGCGATTGGGTAGCCCACCACGAACTACGAACGATAAACATGGCTAATTGCGATTAGCTCTAATTTTTGCTTTTCATTCTTCACTGATATGGCTAGAAAAATTGGCTTTTGGTTGCTTTGGGCAGCATTTATTACCTATGCCTTTCTGTTAGCACCTCCTGAACAACCAGGCACATTTGAACTCATCAAAAATCTCTCCACAGGTCAATGGACAGGGATTAACCCCCTAGTCGTCACGCTATTCAATCTTCTGGGCATCGTACCGATGATTTACGCCTGTCTGATGCTCATTGATGGCAAACAGCAAAAGGTAGCAGCTTGGCCTTTTTCGGCGTTCTCTTTTGGAGTCGGAGCATTTGCTTTGTTGCCTTATTTAGCACTGCGAGAACCCAACCAGGAATTTCACGGAGAAAAGAATTTATTTCTGAAAATACTCGATTCCCGGTGGCTTGGTTTTTTGCTAACATTCGGCGCTGGGAGTTTGGTTGTATATGGCTTATTGGGCGGGAATTGGGCAGATTATATTCAGCAGTTCCAGACAAATCGCTTCGTTCATGTCATGAGTTTGGATTTCTGCCTGCTGTGGTTAATATTTCCCGCACTTCTGGGAGATGATATGGCGCGTCGGGGAATCAAGAATTCTACACTTTTTTGGATAGTAGTGCTGATTCCTTTGTTTGGCGCTTTAGCTTATCTTTGCCTGCGTCCTCCCTTACCAGAAACTAATGCCGAAGCTTTCTCCACGGAACGGCAACCCGCACAATCTAGAAATTAAAATTTGATGGAAATATGGCTAGAAAAACAGCACTTTGGTTATTATGGGCTGGATTTATCTCCTATGTTTTGCTGCTGGCACCGCCAATTACGCCAGACACACTGAGGCTCATTAAAAATATATTGACGGGTCAGTGGACCCAGGTCAACCCAATTATCCTTTCTATATTTTCCCTGATTGGCATCTGGATACTCATCTATAGCTGTCTTTTGTTCGTCGATGGGAGGATGCAAAAGATTCGTTTCTGGCCTTTTGCTTTGGGTTCAGCGGGAACGGGAGTGATTAGCTTAATACCTTATTTAGCCTTGAGGGAACCGAATCAAGAGTTTTCCGGGCAAAAGGATACCTTGCTCAAAGTTTTTGATTCTCGCTGGACAGGTATTATCCTCAATTTCAGCACGCTTTTATTGCTAGCATTTGCCTTACTGGCGGGTGATTGGGGAGGGTTTATTCAGCAATTCCAAAGCGATCGCTTTGTCAATGGCATGAGTTTGGCTTTTTGCCTGTTCTGTCTGTTGTTTCCGACCGTTCTTGGCGATGATATGGCGCGTCGAGGGTTCAATATTCCCCCAGTTTTTTGGGCAGTATCGCTGGTTCCTCTGCTGGGACCCATTGCCTATCTCTGTATTCGTCCACCTTTACCAGAAGCTGGTGCTGGTTCAGTACCAGAATCTGTTGCTAGCACTATACGAGTCTGAACCGTATCTCTATTTTAGGAGAGAGAACCGCAGAAGTCGCGGAGGACGCGGAGGAAAGAAAGGAGAGCCTGTGGCTTTCTTTTGAATGCAAGTTGGTGTGACTTAAGACGGAGGTAAGTGCTGTTATCGGGCTTTTAAAGTTAAATAATTGATGTATAAAGTTATGGGTCAAGATTATGGGCAGAAAAATTGCCTTGTTCTTGATATGGATTACATTTCTTGTCTATACCGTATGGTTAGCTCCACTTGCTCAACCAGAGACGTTTTCGCTGGTTTGGAAGTTGTTAACATTCCAGTTGGCAGATGTGAATGCAATTCTTGTGGCTATCTTCTGGCTCATGGGCGTTTGGCCTATGATTTATGCTTGTCTAATGTTTGCTGATGGCACAACGCAACCGTTTCGCTCATGGCCTTATTTCATTGGGGCAAATGGAACGGGTGTGATTTGCTTTATCCCCTATTTAATTTTCCGAAAATCAAATCAAGAATTTTCTGGACCGAAGGATAAATTACTAAAAATTCTAGATTCCCGTTGGACAGGAATTTTCCTACTGTTAACAACGATTGGCTTACTTGCCTACGCAATATTTGCTGGAGATTGGGGAGATTATATTCAACAGTTTAAAACCAGGGAATTCGTTCACCTCATCAGTTTGGATTTTTGTCTCATGTGCCTGGTGTTTCCATTAACGTCACTGTTTGACGATGATATGGCTCGTCGGGGCATAAAGGAGGCTCGAATTTTCTGGGCGGTGGCGCTAGTACCTTTATTTGGACCACTTACTTATCTTTGCCTGCGTCCACCTTTGCCAGAATCAAGTGCTGACGTCAGCGTTCAAGCGTCTAATTTGACAGCTTAGCTTGCGAGTTGTTCCAGGAGAAAATGTAGAGACGCGCTGTAGCTTGTCTAGGAGGAGAGAAGCATAATTGCCACTTTTCCGGTATTTTCTTTTATAGCAATTCTCGTTTGGATGCAGTACCGTTTAACCCCACCCCTGCCCCTCCCCTCAAGCAGGAAGAGGTTCAATACTGTCCCCTCACCGAAAAGTGGAGAGAGGGGATTGGGGGTGAGGTTAGGAGTGTGTTGCAACAAAGTGAGAACTGCTATACAGGCAAGTTAAAGGTGCGATAACCGATCGAAATGCCAACGAATCCTTACGCTTGGGTAGAGCAATCCCTCGCCACCATTCACCGCGCAGATTGGTATCGGTCGGTGCAAGCGATCGCTAGTCGTCCGGGTGCGACGGTGTTGCTGGAGGGGCGTGAAGTCATCAATTTTGCCAGTAATGATTACTTGGGACTCGCGGGGGATGAACGCCTCATCCAAGCCGCAGTAGCGGCTACTCAGACATTTGGCACGGGTAGCACGGGTTCTCGGTTACTCAGCGGACATCGGGAACTGCATCGGGAATTGGAAAAAGCGATCGCATCCCTCAAACAAACTGAAGATGCCTTAGTTTTTAGTTCTGGATATCTGGCAAACTTAGGTGCGATCGCTGCTTTAGTCGGAAAACGCGATCTGATTGTGTCTGATGGGTACAATCACTCCAGTCTGAAAAATGGGGCGATTCTTAGCGGTGCAATGGTTATTGAATACCCTCACTGCAATGTTGAGGAGTTAAAAACCCAACTGAATTTACACCGGGAAAAATACCGTCGATGCCTGATTCTCACAGATAGCGTCTTCAGTATGGATGGCGATTTGTGCCCCTTACCGGGACTGTTAGAGCTGGCGGAGGAATTTAGCTGTATGCTGCTCGTTGATGAAGCTCATGCCACAGGGGTACTCGGAGCAACGGGTGCTGGGTGTGTAGAACATTTTCGCTGTAGCAATGTCCCGTTGATTCAAATCGGCACCCTCAGCAAAGCTTTAGGCAGTTTGGGTGGATATGTCGCAGGCAACTCGGCTGTGATTGACTTTTTGCGGAATCGGGCACCTAGTTGGATTTATACCACGGCTCTTTCACCCGCTGATACCGCTGCGGCATTGGAAGCTCTTCGCATCATCCGAAAAGAACCGGAACGCCGCGCTAGTTTGTGGAATAATGTCAATTTTCTCAAACAGCAGATTGCCCAGCAATTAACCTTACAATTGCTGCCTTCTGAATCTCCTATTCTCTGCTTTCCCCTGGACAGTGCAGAAGCAGCGCTAAAAATGGGACATCAACTAAAAACATCCGGCATTTTCGCCCCAGCGATTCGTCCTCCCACGGTGCCTACGAGTCGAATTCGGATCTCGGTAATGGCAACGCATGAAACTGACCATCTTCAACGATTGGTAGAGACTTTAATTGAGAAGTGCTTTTGATTATTTCGTGCCAAGACGCAAAGACGCAAAGTTTTTCTTAACGCCTTTGCGCCTTTGCGCGAAATTGTGGGAAAGTTACTACCGATTGTCAACAATCGTGACGCGATCGCTTACTTGGGTCACGTTATCCTGAGACTTAATCTCATTCACAGCCGTCAGATTCTCCTGAGGTTCGACGATGCGGTTAGTGGAATCGCTTCTCGAAGTTGTAGAAGGCGGTACATCGTAGATAGCCCACTCTTGAATGCCGCGATTGCTCAGAACTGATTCGGCACGTTCGATATCGTCTTCGGTGCCATCTACCATAACCAGATAATCACCGCGAGCCACAAGATTGTTATAAACTTGCGCTCGATCTTCAGGAATTCCTAAACCCAGCAGTGCGCCAATCAAGCCACCTGCGGCTGCGCCGATTCCACTCCCCGCCAGGGTGGTTGCGATCGCAGTTGCGGTAGCACCAGCCAACAAAATCGGGCCAACTCCGGGAATCGCCAATACACCCAAACCGAGTAATAAGCCAGTCAGACCGCCTAAAGCACCCCCTGCGATCGCCCCTGTGGTTGCGCTTTCATCAACGTTATTGTCATCAACGCGATCGCTCATTTCAACGCCAGCGATTTGATCCTGGGGGTCTGCATCTCTGGCAACGACGGAAACTTTACTCATCGGAAAGCCAGAATTACTCAGCTCGTGAAGCGCATCTTCCGTATCCCGACGGCTGACAAAGGCACCAACGGCTCGCTTGTGTCGGCTGAAATCGCTGTCATTGACATTATCTTCTGTAGGAACATAGGTGACGGGAGAGGCGGCACCCAGCGGATTCATTCCTAACGAAGAGGAATAACCCGTCGCCAGGGGATCGAGTCCTAACGGGGAAGGATACGTGCTGCTGATCGGATCGAAGGGGGTTGAGGAAGAAGCGCCATAATTGTCAGGAACCGCCGAAACCCCCGTCACATCGTAGACACCCCAATGCTGAATACCTTGCCGGTTCAAAATCGATTCAGCACGATTAATTTCGTCTTGCGTACCCTCAACAATTACTAAATAATCTCCTTGGGAGACTCGGTGGTTGTAAACTTTGGCTTGTTCTTCAGGAATTCCTAAACCCATCAGTGTGCCGACAATGCCACCTGTCGCAGCGCCAACCGCACCCCCGATTAAAGCATCTCCCAGAATAGAAGCGATCGCACCTCCTGCGATAACCGGACCAAATCCCGGAACTGCCAACGCACTTAAGGCTCCTAGGACGCCAACTAAACCGCCGACCGCACCGCCTGCTAAGGCACCCGCCGCTGCACCCCCACCGGCTTCATTGCCACCTCCGTAAGGGTTGACTTCAACACCAGCTACCTCATCTTGCCGAGTGCTATCCCGTGCCACCACAGAAACTGTGTTCATGGCAAAACCAGAGTCCCTAAGCTCGTTGAGCGCATATTCCGCCTGTTCAGGTGTAGAAAATACGCCGACAGCTCGCTTGTTTTGGTCGAGGGTCATTTTTTTCCTCCTAGAAGTATTCAATAACTTCCGTCAGCACAAATACAGAATCAATTTTTTATTTATGCACTTTGCTTATCTTTCTGTTTTTTTCTACACTTTTCATCAGCCTGGAGATGTAAAATTTTCTCTATCAACAGATGGGTAAAAGATATTCTTCTATCAGCTCCTAATGCATTTTTTGCATCAGTTTTTTTGATGAAAAACTCTTTTTGGTTTTTGCTCATTTTTTTGTATGCCTTTATTCCTTGCCCCTTAGCATGAGTGGAAAGACACTTATACTTTGTCTTATACAGTAAACTTAACCCCGAAGCTGCTTCTGTTTCGGGGAAGGGGAAAGAACTTATCTTTTATGAACTTACTTTTATAAGGAGAGGAGTTGCCAAGAGATTAACGGACATTTATCGGGGAGAACCGACTCCTAGAGCATGAATGGGGAGATTGTGCCCCGATGACCCTGAGAAATTTTTCCGAACAGAGCGCGGGAATTGCCACTGATTCGTTCGGTTATACCACCACCGATAGAGGGCAACTATCGGTACGCTCATAATCAGAAGTAGTTTAAAAGACGCACCGCCAGTTGATTGCCGTTAAAGGGGTGGATCTTTGTGCAAAAGAAGTGGTTACTACCAACCATCAGTGAAATATTAGCCCAGAGCGAACACAGCGAACAAACTGGGGCAAATTCTGTTATGCCTTCTGTAGAGCAGACAGCAGAAAAAGCGCATGGATTGCGCCCTGCCAGCCGGACGGCACGAGAGTACGCCCGTGCCTCGCGGGAGTGGTGTGGAGCGATCGCTGCCTTGGAACAATTGTTGCTGCAAGTTCTAGAACCTGCTAAACCTGATGCGCCACAAACCTTGGGCTTAGTTTTAGCGGGTCCTGTGCCGGTTCTGAGCCACCCAGCGGTAATGACTCGCGTACATACCGGAATTTTTACAGCAGAGCGATTTAATCCTCTGGCATTAATGCCATTTCTGCTGCCTCCCGCAACAACTCAGCAAAAGGAAAACGAACCTCAATCCACTTCCAACTTCCCGTTAATCCCTGCCGATCCCTTAACAAGCGAACAGTTTTGCGTAATTTTCACACCACGGTTTAGTTTGGTGATGGTTGTTGGAGAAGATATTACAGGTGCCCCAGCTTTCCAATATTCTTTTGATCCGCAAGTGGTGGAGCAAGCGTGGCAAACTTTGCGATCGCGCTTGTTGCTGACTAGCCTTCATCAAGTGAGTCAGTTAGAAACTTTAGTCGAACGCTTTGCACCCCAAGCGCCCGATTATCGAACCGTTATGCAATTTAGCCGGTTGCTGTTGAAACATTTGCCCGAAGAAATCAGAGGCGATCGGAAAGACGCCGATTTATCCCGTCTTGGGTGTGGGCAAGAAGCAAAAGGTAAAGAGCTAGAAGATAATTCCCAACTGCCAATTTTGAATCCTAAATTAATTGAAAATTCAAAATTCAAAATTCAAAATTCTAATGATGTGGAATTACTTCAAGCGTTTGCCCACGAAGTACGGACGCCCCTGAGTACCATACGCACCTTAACGCGGCTGTTGCTGAAGCGCCGCAACGAATTAGCACCGGACATCATCAGGCGTTTGGAAGCGATCGATCGCGAGTGTACCGAGCAAATTGACCGCATGGAGTTGTTTTTCCGGGCGGTGGAATTAGAAACAGAAACCGTTAAGCGCTCGCCCGTTCACCTGACTGCGATGTCGGTGGCGCAGGTCTTCCAAAACAGCATTCCTCGCTGGCAAAAACAAGCAAATCGTCGCAACTTAACCCTAGAGGTGGTATTACCGCAAAAGCTCCCCGCTGTTGTCAGTAATCCCGCCATGCTGGATCAGGTACTCACTGGGTTAATTGAAAACTTCACTCGCAGCATCCCCGCAGGCGGTCATATTCAGGTGGAGGTGACACCCGCTGGAGACCAGCTAAAATTGCAACTCCAGTCTCAAAACCAACCTGACGAAAGCGGCAACTCGCTAGCCGCAGACAACAACCCACCAACGTGCAAGTCAATTGGTCAGCTATTGATGTTTCAGCCAGAAACCGGATGTTTGAGCCTCAATCTCAACGTCACCAAAAATCTCTTCCAAGCGTTAGGAGGAAAACTGATTGTACGGCAACGACCTCAGCAAGGTGAGGTCATGACGGTTTTCCTACCGTTAGATGTGGATGGTTCCGGCATTTGGAATGCTTAATTGGTAATCGCGGGATAGCGATCGCTATCCCGCCACCAATGCGAGTCTTAACATCTAGCATCCGCTCTTCGTTACAGCCGCGATCGCTGGACAGTATCTTTGTGTCTGGGCTATGACAGTGTAGCTACTGCCGCACATCTACACCTGTTGAGCCAGCCATGCGACGCCCAAAAATCGGACTGATGCTATTCGCCATGCTTGTTGCCAATGGCGTGACGCCAGTTGCCAATCTTCCAGCACCCTTAACAGCACCCCAAGCGTTGGCTCAAACCCCAAATGCAAGGAAAGCGGAAGCAGAGCGACTGGATGGGCAAGCATTTGACCAGTATCTTGCCAATCAACAGGAAGCGGCATTAGAGTCTTGGCAACAGGCACTCTTGATCTACCAGGAACTCAAAGACCGCCGAGGCGAGGAGTTGGTCCTAGAAAAGATCGACATGGTTTATGAGACTCAAGCAGACCGCCTACGTAAACAAGGAGCTGGGCACTATTTTACCAGTCAATGGGCAGCGGCATTACAGTCTTTGGAACAGTCACTCTTAATCTACCGGAACATCAAAAACCGAAAAGGCGAGGCATTGGCGCTAGGAGGGATAGGACTGGTTCATGACTCTCTAGGTGACTATGCCAAAGCGATTGATTACACTCAGCAGCAGTTGGGGATCGCAAGAGAAATAGAAGACCCACTCAATGAGAGGGCGGCATTGGCCAATCTGGGAGGGATTTACCTTAACTTGGAAAACTACCCTAAGGGGATTGAGTATTCTCAGCAGGTATTGGCGCTCGTCGCAGCAGATGGATTTCCAGATCCACAAGCTGAGGGAAAGGCAGTAGCCAATTTAGGAGCAGCTTACGTTTCCCTAGGAGACTATGCCAAGGCAATTGGCTACCTTCAGCAGCAGTTAGCCAACGCCCGGGAAATAGGAGACCGACGAAGCGAGGGGGCGGCACTGGGCAATCTGGGAGTGGCTTACAGTAACCTTGGGGACTATGCTAAAGCGATTGAATCCTCTCAGCAGCAGTTAGCGATCGCACAGGAAGTTAAAAATCGACGAAGTGAGGGGTCGGCACTAGCCAATCTGGCAACAGCTTATCTTTATTTAGATGACTATACCAAGGCGATTGATTATACTCAGCAGAGTTTGGCGATCGCACGAGAAATCAAAGATCGACGCAATGAAGGAGCTTTACTAGGTAATCTGGGAGTGGCTTACCGTCGCCTTGGAGACTATGCTAAAGCGCTTGAATACTCTCAGCAACAGTTAGCGATCGCGCAGGAAATTCAAAACCGTGAAGGCGAAGGCATAGCTCTGCACAATTTAGGTTTTACTCTCTATAAACAAGGCAATTTCGTAACCGCAGAGCCAATTTTAATGGATGCAATTAAGGTTCTGGAATCTATTCGAGCGGGCTTAGGCAGTAACGATGCGAATAAAGTGTCAATCTTTGAAAGGCAAGTTGGTACGTACCAGACATTACAAAAAGTCCTCATTGCCCAGAGTAAAACTGAGCCAGCACTGGAAATTGCGGAGCGGGGAAGGGCACGAGCCTTTGTGGAATTACTCGCTGATAGGTTGCAGGATGACAGGTTACAGGTTGAAGGTTCAGCTCCACCTTCTAACCTTCAACCTCTTACCATTGAGCAAATTAAACAAATTGCTAAAGCGCAAGCCTCCACTCTTGTTCAATATTCGATTATTTACGACACATTCAAAGTTCAAGGTAAACAAAAAGCTCAAGAATCAGAACTTTATATTTGGGTCATCAAGCCTACAGGTGAAGTAACGTTTCGCACGGCTGACTTGAAACCTCTGTGGCAAAAACAAAATATTTCTCTAGAAGAACTTGTTACTAGCAGCCGTGATTCCATCGGCGTTAGAGGTCGTGGCCTTGCCGTTGCCTCTAAAGTGGATAAAACCAGCACTAATAAACGATTACAGCAACTGCATCAACTGCTGATTCAACCGATTGCTGACCGATTGCCAAAAGACCCCAACGACCGAATTATTTTCATCCCTCAACGTGAACTGTTCCTAGTTCCCTTTCCAGCACTCCAAGATGCCAGTGGCAAATACCTCATCGAACAACACACTATTGTGACAGCACCCGCAATTCAGGTTCTGGAGCTAACCCGCAAGCAACGGCAACGTGTATCGGGAAAGGAAGTGCTAGTGGTAGGCAATCCTACAATGCCTAACGTTGCTCCTAAAATTGGGGAGAAACCGGAGCCGTTATCTCAGCTACCAGGTGCGGAACAGGAAGCAAAAGCGATCGCTTTTCTCCTCAAAACCAAACCGCTCATTGGCAAGCAAGCGACCAAAATAGCGATCGCGCAACAGATGCCCAAAGCGAAGATTATTCATCTAGCGACACATGGTTTGCTGGATGATTTTAAAGGTTTGGGTGTACCGGGTGCGATCGCTCTCGCTCCATCTGAGCAGGATACTGGCTTACTCACCGCTAGCGAAATTCTAGACATGAAACTGAATGCTGAGCTAGTCGTGCTGAGTGCTTGCGACACTGGCAGAGGCAAAATTACCGGCGATGGCGTTATCGGACTATCTCGCAGCTTAATTACTGCGGGTATACCCAGTGTAATTGTGTCCCTCTGGTCGGTTCCAGACGCCCCTACAGCATCCTTAATGACCGAATTTTATCAAAACCTTCAAAAGAATCCCGACAAAGCGCAAGCGATGCGTCAGGCGATGCTGACAACAATGAAGCAACACCCCGATCCGAAAGACTGGGCGGCTTTTACTCTTATTGGAGAAGCACAATAATTAAATTAAAACAGAAAGATAGAAATTCTTCGGTTTTTAATTCCTTCTCCCATTCGCTAAGCTCCGTGTAGCTGTTGCTCTTCATTTCGCTCAATGGCAGGCTTTAGACGACGGGATGTATACATAGAATCGGCATGAGTTGTCTGTCGGATTGGAATCTGAATTACAAACTCAGTTCCCTCACCGGGTGCGGAAATACACTTCAGCTGACCGCCGTGTTTTTCCACAATCTGATAGCAAATTGATAATCCTAAGCCGGTACCTTTACCCACAGGTTTCGTTGTGAAGAAAGGGTCAAACATTTGACGCCGTACCGCTTCCGTCATCCCAATTCCGTTGTCTTCAATCCTGATAGCTACCTGATTTTTACCGACTAATTCGGTGCGTATCCAAATTGTCGGGGGTTGGGAATCGATACTGTCCTCTCCATGAGCCATCCCCCATGATTCCTTAGCAAAGACCTCTTCGAGGGCATCAATGGCATTACTGAGAATATTCATAAATACCTGGTTAATCTGCCCCCCCAAACACTCCACAGCAGGGAGATTGCCATATTCTTTAATAATTTTAATCCCAGAGCGTCCCGCTTTTGCTTCTAGTTGATTTTGTAATATCAGAAGAGTACTATTTATCCCGTCGTGTATATTCACAAATTTCTGTTGCGCTTCATCCAATCGGGAGAAATTTCGTAGGGACAGTACCAAGTCCCGGATACGGTTGGCTCCCACCTTCATCGAGCCTAAAAGTTTCGGGAGGTCTGTCTTCAAAAACTCCAGGTCAATTGCCTCAATTTCTGTTTGAATTTCCGCTTCTGGTTGAGGATGATGTTTGATATAAAGTTGCAGCAGATTCAGCAAATCCTGGACATATTGACCGGCATAGCTGAGATTGCCGTAAATAAAATTAATCGGATTGTTAATTTCGTGGGCAATACCAGCTACCAGTTGCCCCAAACTGGACATTTTTTCTGTTTGAATCAGCTGGGCTTGGGTTTTTTGCAGTTGGTGTAAAGTTTGTTCCAGATGTTCGGCTTGTTGTTGTAGAGACGCGATTAATCCTGTCTTTTGCGCCTCTGATTTCCGCAAAGCCGCCTCTACTGCGACACGCTCAATAATGTCCTTTTTGAGAAGCACATTCGCTTGAGCTAATTCGGCAGTTTGCTCCTCTACTTGTCTTTTTAAGTTATCGTGCGCTTGTCGCAATGCCTTTTCAGCTCGTTTGCGCTCAGCAATTTCACAACGCAATCGCTCGTTGCTATTTTCTAATGCTTTGGTACGCTCTTCTACTGCCTGCTGCAATACCTCAATGACATTGTACATATCCGCCGGATTCAGCACTTGTAGCAGGCTGGTTTGGGAGACAATGCCGAGTAATTCGCCCTGATTGCTAGCAACTACCAGACGTCGCACGCGCCGCCGCTGCATTTCTTGATGGGCAACCCATAGGGAATTTGAGGGTTGCAGACAAAATAAGGGTGTACTCATTACGTCTTTTGCCTGCAATTTCGACAAGTCTAATTCCATCGCCTGAAACTGCACCACATCTCGCTCTGTGACAATGCCTACGGGCATTGGGAATTGAGAATTAAGCGTCTTTATTGGCTTGTTCTCAATTTGGTTTTCCCTCTGTTCTGTAATGACGACACAGCTGACTAGCTGACTAGCCATGATTTGGGCTAAATCGAGAACAGAAGCCGTCATAGGCGCATGAACGACTTGGGATGTCATCACATCCGCGACGTATCGCAATCGCGTTAGAAGATTAACGGGTTGCAACGCTTTGCGAATACTATCGTGCGTGACAATTCCGACTACCCCTGCATTATCGTCAATGATTGGCAAATGGCGAATTCGGTGCTGACGAAACAAGGAAAGAGCCGTGAAAACATCGTGAGCTTCTGATTGTCTGAGGGTAATGGCTGGTTGCGTGACGACATCGGCAATTTTGACGTTAATTAGGGAAGCTCTGGCGGCAGTCAGTCTAACAATATCGCGCTCTGTAAAGACTCCCACAAGCTGCGATCCTTGCATGACTAAGACACAATGACCTGCGGCATCGGCAGTGTCAAAATCGGTCTCCTCTTGTGACAACCAACAGGATGCAGGGTGCGGCAAGGCGGCGTTCATTCCCTCGCTCGCCTCCCAGCTTGGGTCTTCTGACGCTGCACTGGTGTCTGCTTGTGTCCCTCTGGCTTGGGTTCCTCTGGGCAACTCACAACTACTCCGTAACTGGCTCATGAGCGCCAATACATCAAGGAGAGGTGTGTCAGGCGCTACAGTCAGAGGCTGACGGTCAATAGCAGGGTCTAGAGATAGGCAAGGAAGCGGCAGGGCGTTGGGCTGCATTGTGAACCCATCCAGTAATTTCCACAGGGGTACTGTTGGCAATTGTAAACTGTGATACACCCAAACTTCTGCTAATTCTTAGTTATGTGCAATAAATCATTACTTGATTGCAATAAATATTTATGTTTTATGAAAGAAAATAAATCCCTAGATAGAGGGCTAATTCATAAATTGTCTATATAAAATCAGTACAAGTATCCTAAGAGCAAATATTTCCCTTTCTAGAAGAGAGTCCAATGAGTCCAATGGTTCTTAGCTCTTCAAAAATGAGGAATCGAGGGTTATTTTTCTTATCAAAAAAGAATAATAAAAAGGCTCCAGCAACGACTCAAAATTAGGATAACGAGCAAGAACAAATACATTAAACCCAAATTCGTGCTGGTATATTGCACCTAAAAGAATTTACAAATAAGCTTAATGATTAGGGTATAGGCTAATTGCTAATTGGGCAAAAAAGGGCTTTGATTAGCGACTAGCCATTCGTTATTCAGGCTTAAACAGCACCAGTATTTTATCAAAAATCGCATCACCAGCGCGGGTTTGCAGGATGGAATATGCTAATTCAATGAACGCAAAATCAGGGCGATTGTCTGTTTTAATCAGTTTGCTAGCAGGATAAAAAGTAATGTCGTTGACAATACCTTCATTCGTTATCCCTGTTTGCCAACCTGCTCGATTCCACGACAGCGATTTCCCACGTAAAGTCAACTGAAACCACTCGATATCATCTTTTCGCAGGTCAATAAACAGATCGAAATAAGGTTCTCCACCCTGATACCATACTCTTTCGACGCCATCTCCCTTGGCTGAGGTCAATAGCTTCTGATTGATCCGTCGCAACGAAGCGCCCAGTCCTGCAATCTCATCCCGATCCATAGCCATATCCATTTTTCGCATAGCAGCAAGGTTAATTACGTCACAATCAATCTGGGCGTAGGTTGACAGTTCGTTAAATAAGTAAGGCACGGATTCTCTCTTTAGAACATATTGGTGGATACGAGACTTCTGAGGGTGACTCCGGATTTGAGAATAAGGTTAGAGGCTGCAAGCCAGGGATTAACACTAAAAAAGGAAGAACGACTTGTTGTAGGTGTAGGTTTATCCATCTAGTTGGCTATTTACAAATATTTGGCTTCAACCCGTCCTTATGCAACTAACAAACTTCATCGTTTTATTTGTCCTGCCTGAACAGAGAGAATTTGAGATGAATTCAACCACTGGGCATCAAAGGAACCTAAGTGAGTAGTGGTAATCAGGGTCTGAAAGCGGTCTTGGATGGCATCTAACAGTTGATTTTGGCGGTTTGGGTCTAACTCGGCTAGAACATCATCAAGTAGCAACAGCGGCGGTTCTCCAACGACTTCTTCAATAAGCTTTAGCTCTGCCAGTTTCAGTGCCAAGACTAGGGTTCGCTGCTGACCTTGGGAGCCATAGATTCTTGCCGGTGTTTGGTTGATGGTAAACTCAACTTCGTCCCGGTGAGGACCGACGAGGGTTGTGCCTTGGTGATGCTCGACGACCCGACGCTGTTGAATTTTCTCTAAAAAAGCTTGCTGTACCGCTTCGGGTTCTTCCTTCTCCAGGGTGACATTGGGGGCATATTTTAATTCCAGCACTTCAGCTCTACCGCTAATGCTAGCGTGCCAAGCCTGAGCGAGAGGTGCCAGCCGTGTCAGGACTCTGGCTCGACGACGGGTAACGCGAGAACCCGCGA
Source organism: Trichocoleus sp. DQ-A2 (assembly GCF_039961915.1). Taxonomy (NCBI): domain Bacteria; kingdom Bacillati; phylum Cyanobacteriota; class Cyanophyceae; order Leptolyngbyales; family Trichocoleusaceae; genus Trichocoleus; species Trichocoleus sp. DQ-A2. The sequence goes on along the minus strand of NZ_JAMPKD010000005.1, from coordinate 223,967 downwards.
TCGCTAATTGGACATCCCACAACGCCAATTCAGAGTCCCGATTCAAGTCTCCAGACTTGGTGGAAATTTCCTCTTGCCTGTTACTAGAAGAAGGTTGGGCTTTTCTCGCTTCTTGTCTTAATAAGGCGTTGCGCTGCCGTAATACTTGGTTATATTGCTGCAAAATGTGGGCGTAGACGGGTTCCAACTGGGTGAGGATGGAATCTAGCCAGTTGCGGCGTTGTTCGGGGGCACCTCGCACTAGATCTAAATCTAAACTGGAGAATTCTACAGCGTTGAGGACGCCGAGAAAATCCATTTGGCGTCGCAAAGCTTCTTGGTTAATGGCTGCGGTACGACGCCCTTGAGTGCGGAGGGTTAAAGCCAGATCCACTAAGCCGTTAGCGCGTTCCAGCGTGGCTGTAATTTTACCGTCCGCCGCGCCTTCGCGGATCAGGTCGCGATCGCGTCCGGCTCGATGGCTTTTGAGGGTTGATAGTAACTCGACTGCTTCCAAAAGATTGGATTTTCCTTGGGCATTATTCCCCACCAAAATCGTCTTAGGAGCCTCGAAATCAACTCCACAATCCAAGTAGTTGCGAAACTGGCGCAGGTGGAGGGTTTTGAGATACATAGCTAATGGATCATTAGTAATGGAATGGGTAATGGGGCATGGGTGATTATTTTCAGCCTAGATTCTTCCAATAACCAGTCCCTAATTCCCCATTACTTATTACCCATTACCGTCTGCCTTTGTAAAAAAAACGGATAAACAGTTTTTCCATCTCAACCCAAACGAACATTAAGGCACTGAAGCCGATACAAATACCGAGTTCAGTAAGAGTCAGGTAGTGAGTTCCAAAGAAAGAACGCAGAGGGGGTACGTAGACGAGCATTAGCTGCAACGCCGTGGTAACAACCACCGCTCCCCACAAATACAGGTTGGTAAAGGGATTCATCTCGATCGTCAGTTGGCTGTTAGAACGAACCGCCAAAGCGTGTCCCATCTGAGCGAGACACAAGGTTGTAAAGACCATCGTCTTCCAAACATCTGGATTTCCCGGATAGCCGGGTGCATGAGTATAGTTGTAAGCCCATGCCATCAAAGCAATACTGATAATCGCAAAGACAATCCCAATCCGAACCATGTAAGAACCCAGCCCTTGGGCAAAAATACTTTCGCGGGGATTCATGGGAGGACGGCGCATCACGTCGGGTTCTGCGGGTTCTACGGCAAGGGCGAGAGCGGGTAAACCATCCGTAACCAGGTTCATCCAGAGAATCTGCAACGGCGAGAGCGGAACGCCCCCCAAGCCAAGCAGAGGTGCAGCGGCAATGGTCAACACTTCGCCGATGTTGCTGCCCAAAATGTATTTAATAAAGCGGCGAATATTACTGTAAACAGTCCGCCCTTCTTCTGTAGCGGCGACGATGGTGGCGAAGTTATCGTCCAGTAGCACCATATCGCTGGCTTCTTTGCTGACATCGGTGCCGGTAATGCCCATTGCGATGCCGATGTCGGCTTGTTTGAGTGCTGGGGCATCGTTGACGCCATCGCCGGTCATGGCGACAAATCTACCGCGACGCTGGAGGGCTTGAACAATGCGGAGTTTGTGTTCGGGGGCAACACGGGCGTAGATGCTAACTTCGTCAACGACTTGATCTAGCTCCTCTGGACTAAACTTTTGCAGTTGTTGACCTGTGAGGACGCGATCGCCTTCTTGGGCAATCCCTAAATCTTGGGCGATCGCTTGTGCTGTTAGCTGGTGGTCGCCAGTAATCATCATGGCTCGAATTCCAGCGGCTTTGCATTTAGCGACTGCATCCCGCACTTCCGGACGCGGAGCATCCTGCATTCCGACTAAACCCAGCCAAACTAATTCTTGCTCGTTTGTTTCCTCCGATCCTTCGGGCGGAACGCTCTCTAAAGGCTTGTAAGCAAATCCCAGTACCCGCAAGCCCTTACTTGCCATCTGGTTATTTTGCTCCAGAATTTGAGTTCGTTGCTCATCGCGCAGAACTTCGCTCTGGTCGCCTACCTGAATTTGGGTACAACGCTCCAAAATTAACTCTGGAGAACCCTTCGTAAACATCAGGTGGCTGCTAGAAAAAGGCGTGTTTTGAATCCAAGCGCCCGCTTCGCAGATCGCGCTCATCCGCTTGCGTTCGGAGGAAAAAGGAAACTCGGCAACGCGGCGCATTTGGCGGCTTAGCGGTTCCTTATCAATTCCTCCCTTCCCAGCCAGGACAATTAATGCCCCTTCTGTGGGGTCGCCGAGAATTGCCCACTCATTCTTGTCGTGCTGTAACATTGCGTCATTACAAAGCACGCAGCCAAGCATGAGGATTTGCAGATCCCGATACTGCTCTGCGGCTACCTGCCGCTCGTCGAGATAAAATTCTCCGGTAGGGATGTAACCTTCGCCGGTAACGCGGAAGGTATGGTTTGCCGTGTCTACCCGCTGCACCACCATTTTATTTTGGGTGAGGGTGCCGGTTTTATCCGAGCAGATAGTTGTGACAGAACCGAGGGTTTCTACCGCTGGGAGTTTGCGAATCAGTGCGTGGCGGCGTACCATCCGCTGGGTTCCCAGTGCCAACGTCACTGTAATGACTGCTGGCAAGCCTTCTGGCACTACCGCCACTGCCATCGATAGAGAAACTTCCACAAGGTCTTGCAAGACATTCCAGTTCCAACGCCCCTGGCTGAAGAAATTATGCAGCATTCCGCCGACGATGACGATGGCAACTAAGATCAAAGAACCCGTCACCAGCACGTTGCCCAGCTGGGTCATTCGCTGTTGCAACGGGGTGTCTTCAGCTTCGACGGATTGCAGCATATCGGCAATTTTGCCGAGTTCCGTCTTCATACCAGTGCCGGTGACGATGACCTTGCCGCGCCCTTGGACGACTTCAGTGCCTTGAAAGACTAAGTTAATGCGATCGCCCAATGCGGTTTCTTCACTCAGATGCACCGCTGCCTGCTTACTTGATGGATGAGCTTCGCCGGTTAGTGCCGATTCCCGCACTTGCAGATTTGACTCTTCAATTAGACGCCCGTCGGCGGAAACCTGCACCCCTGCTTCGAGGAGCATGATGTCTCCTGGAACAAGATCCTTGCCGTCCACCTCTAATTGTCTGCCATCGCGGATCGTTCGCACTTTCGGAGAGGAAAGCTTCTTGAGGGCGGCAAGTGCTTTTTCGGCGCGGCTTTCCTGGAGATAGCCCAAGACGCCGTTAAGGATGACAATCAGTAAAATTGCAATTGTGTCCTTGAAGGGAATTTCACCAGGGGCTAATCTGCCAGCGCGTAAATCCACCAGGTCTAGAATCCCGGAAATCAGTGCTACTAGAATCAGCATCAACAACATGATGTTCTTGAACTGATCGAGCAAGATTTCCCAGGTACTTCGACCCGCAGTTTCTTGCAGTTCGTTGGGGCCGTATTGCTGCAACCGCTGTTTGGCTTCCTGGGTCGTCAGACCAACTTCTGGGTCGCTTGCTAGCTGCTCCAGTGTCTTGTCCACTGGTAGAGTATGCCAGACGCTTGCTAGATCGGGTTTTGAATGTGAAGGAGATGGGGTCACGGGAAATGCTTTAACACCTACTAGCACTTAATCATAGGGCTTAAATCCGGTGACTGGGAGGTATTTTAAGGAGTGCGTAGGGGTGATTGTGGAACTAAAACCGATATTGCTTTAGGAATTAGGCGAAATTTGGCAGGGGTGTAAGTGGTGATTTCACCATCAGTATTAATCGGGAGAGGTTTTAGCGTGGATACCTCAATTTCCCGCCCTTGAAGACTTCGCACCTCAGGCCATTCTGCTTGTTTTCCTTTTAGCATGGAAGGTAGCAATCGGACGATCTGCCATGCATTTTGAACTTCCAAGCTGTACAGATCCAAGCGCTGGTCGTCAATGGTAGCATCGTCAGCAACGGTCATGCCACCGCCGTAATATCGTCCGTTGCCTACGGCAATCTGAACGGTTCTCACCTGAATAGATTCGCCATTGAGACGAATTTTTGCTAGAAAAGGACGCGATCGCCCAACTACCTGGATGGCGGTGACTGCATAGGCGAAGACTCCCCAGCGTTGCTTAGTTTCTTTGGTTAGCTGCTGAGTAATTTGCACGCTCAATCCGAGACTAGCAACATTGAAGAAGTGCTTTCCATTCACCCAACCTAAGTCAATTCGCTGTTTTTGACCTGTTGCAATTACCTCGCAAGCTTCGGGGAGGGAGACAGGAATTGAAAGGGTTCGTGCCAGGTCGTTGGCTGTTCCTAAAGGCAAGATGCCCAACGGGAGTTGCGTGTCAATCAGACCCTCGGCAGCGGCATTTAGGGTGCCATCTCCGCCACCAATGATAACGAGATCGACGCGATCGCGGTAGCGACGGATAATTTCTGGTATCTGCTGGGGCTTTTGTGTGGACTCTTCTTGCAGGTCAAATCCTAACTCCTGCAATTTGGCAACCGCCTCTGATAGACCTTCTTTTCCTCGGCGTGCGTGGCGATTTAGCAGCAACAATGCTCGCCGGTTCATGCTGAGCCTCTTCCATTAATTGTCAATTATTTTGACAAACCTTTGATAAAAAGAAATCTACCTGGGGAGGCAAGAGGAATTGAAGCTTGAAGGAGAATCTTGAGCTGACCCCCAATCTTAACTTGACAATTTGCCACTTTGTAATTTTGATAATTTTCGCTGTGTTTACAAATATCGCTGAAGGACTTGGGCAGTCGCTTGTCCAGTTTTTGTCCAGCTAAATTGACTGGCTCTAGCAAGACTAGCTTGACGAAGACGCGATCGCCATCCTGAATCCGTCACCACTGCCTGCATCGCATCGGCAATTTCTCCCACGTTGTAGGGATTGACTAAAAGGGCGGCGTCACCCGCGACTTCTGGCAGCGAGGAGAGGTTGGAAGTAATCACGGGGGTGCCACACGCCATTGCTTCTAAAACGGGCAGTCCAAAGCCCTCCCAGAGGCTAGGGAAGACAAGAGCGATCGCTTGATTGATTAGCGTCGGCAATTCCTCGTAGGAAACGTAATCTAGAAATTTTACTTGATTCTTTATATTTAGCTGTTCCACCTGCGCCATCAACACAGGCGTATAACGCTTATCCCCAGATCCAGCTATCCATAATTCATTGTCACGGCAACTTGGTAAAGTAGCGAATGCGTCAATTAACCGAGCAATATTTTTGTAGGGATCTTGGCGACCAATGTAGAGGAAATAATTGCTTCTAGGAATATCTAGAAACCGAAAATGATTGACGTCATAAGCCAAATGAATTGGCGTAATTTTATCTTCTGGAATGTGGAAAAAATCAATAATATCCTGAGCGGTGGAGCTAGAGTTACAAATAATATGCTCAGCTTGCGCTAAAACCTGGGGAATATAGTAGCGGAAGTAGGGCGTTAGGGGAGAAAAGCGTTTAGGAAACCGCAGCGGGATGAGATCGTGAACCATTACCACTGAACGGCAACCCGCATACAACGGCGCTTCAGGAACTGGGGAAAATATTAAACTAGAATTCAATTTTTTGTAAATTTCGGGCAACTGCCGCTGCGTCCACAGCAGACGGCGAAAATGCCCTTTTGACCCTTGTGCGGGGGTTAGATCCGACGGAACTGGATAGCAGCGATAGTTGGGAAAATTTTGGGCTGTCAGTAAGGTTGGTTCGAGAGGCTGGAGGTGCGGAAAAAGATTTATGGCATAGGTGCTGATGCCAGTCGGTTGGGAAAAAATGAAGGAAAGATTGACTAGGAGTGGAGACAGCAAGGTTAGTATCGCTTTTTTAAATAGAGGAAGACGCCGTAAAGTTTACCAAGGGCGACCGACGGTTTTACTACAAGTAACATAAACGCATGGAAAATAAGACGGAGAAACCGTAGCGATCGCACTGTTAAACTTGCATATTTTTCCAAGGTTAACAAGTAGCTATAGGTACTGTGCTTGATTTTATTAAAAATGTTTCTGTTTGTAATCGAAGATGGTTGATGTCCGACGCGAATCAGAGAGGTAATACCGATTAAATGCCCCTGTAGGGAATAGCGTCTACAAAAATCAAAATCTTCATAATAAAGAAAGTAAGCCGGGTCAAACTCAGGACAACTGGGAAACTTTCGGAAATTGACCAGCAGACTACATCCCGAAACCCAATCGCAGGGCATATAAGCTAATTTTGGATGCGTCAACAACAGGTTTTCAGAGAGAATTGTTCCAGTTTCAGGAATAAAGCGTCCTCCACCAAACCAAACTTCTCCTGCCGGTGTATAGATAAAAGTGCCAACAATAGAAAGTTCTGGATAAGTCTTAAAAAAGGCTGGCACTTGTTCTAGAGTCTTTTCTAGAAGATAGCTGTCCGGGTTGATAATCCAGACGATTGCTTCATTATCTTGCTCATAAATCCAATTTAAACCTAAGTTACAGCCTTTGCCAAATCCTAGATTAGTTTTTGCTTGAAGAATCAGAATACTATCCGTTTTGACTTGCTCAATTGAAGCATCATCTAAAGAGTTATTGACAATAACAACCTGATAGGGAACCTCGCTATCCTCCGGAAACGATCTAATGAGTTGAGTAACCAAATCTGTTGAATAATAGTTAACTGTAACGAAATAGATCACGTTAGTTCAACGTGGCAATCATCACCAATCATAAAACGCAGGGCCTTGGGTCGGCGGTGGGCCGCGGTTAGCTGGGCGCGTTGCCCAATTAGACTATCTACAATTCGCTGATGAATTCCCACCACTTGAGCGCCCTGTAAGATAACACTATGCTCAAGATCGGCGTCGATTAGGATGCTGCAATCACCAATGCTACTATAGGGGCCAATAAAGCAGTTTTCGATGTGGCAATCTCGACCGATAATCGCAGGACCCCGAATGGTACTGTTAACAACTTTTGACCCTTCACCAATTTCCACTCGTCCAATGATTTGAGTTTGGTCATCCAGCTGACCTTGAACTGAACCAACGAGATAACTATCTAGAATAATTTGATTGGCTGACAAAAGATCGTCTTTTTTTCCAGTATCCAGCCACCAGCCATCTAATTGACAGGCTTCTACGTTTTTTTGCTGGTCAATCAAGCATTGAATGGCATCTGTAATTTCCAGTTCGCCTCGCTTAGATGGGTGGATACAAGCAATGGCGTGATGGATGCTGTAGTTGAAAAAGTAAATCCCTACCAAGGCAAGATTGGAGGGAGGAACTTGGGGTTTTTCCACCAGATACAATACTCGTCCCTTCTCATCCACTTTGGCGACACCAAAGGCGCTGGGATTAGCCACTGGACGCAAGAGAATCATCGCGTCCAAGTTTTGGGCTTTGAAGGTGTCCAGAAATGGATCTAAATTGTTCTGGATCAGGTTATCGCCCAGGTACATGATGAAGGGTGCATCTTCCAAGAAAGGTTGGGCAATTTGGACGGCGTGGGCAAGTCCTGCTGGCTGTTCCTGGAGAATGTACGTAATTCTGGCACCGAAGCGATCGCCATCGCCAGTTTTGGCTTGAACTTCTGCGCCGGTTTCGGGACTGATAATAATACCAATGTCGGTAATGCCTGCGGCAACGATGCGTTCGATGCCGTACCAGAGGATGGGTTTGTTCGCGACGGGCACGAGTTGTTTTGCCCCCGTATAGGTGAGAGGACGCAGCCTCGTGCCTTTACCGCCGGAGAGAATTAAAGCTTTCATCGCCTATGTACTCCAGTAACATCTGCCGCAATCCCTGTCGCCAGTGGGGGGGATAAGTTCCCATAACCGCAGATATTTTCCCACACGAAAGGACAGAATAGGCGGGACGATGTGCGGGAGTGGGATATTCAGCAGTAGTAATGGGGATGATGCGCTGGACTTTTAAGGGGAACCCCACGTGTTTGGCTTCTTCAAAGATGGCAACAGCAAAGTCATACCAGCTGGCGACACCGCTATTGGTGTAGTGGTAGGTTCCGGCGATTTCTGGTGTCAGATGGGGAATGAGTTGGGCGATCGCTTGTGCTAAATCTTTTGCCCAAGTCGGGCTACCAATTTGATCGGCAACGACGCGGACTTCCTCTTGCTCTCCACCCAATCGCAGCATGGTTTTGACAAAATTACTTTTGCCGTGAGTGCCATATACCCATGCAGTTCTGAAAATCAGGTGTTGGGTGCAGGTTTCCCGAATGGCTTCTTCCCCAGCGAGTTTAGATTCACCGTAGACGCTAACGGGGTTAGTGGCGTCAGTTTCCCCGTAGGGGTGACTCTGGCTACCATCGAAAACATAATCGGTAGAGATGTGAATCAGGAAAGATCCCTGTTTTTGGGCTTCCTGGGCAAGAATGCTGGGCGCGATCGCATTGACACCTTTTGCCAGTTCCGGTTCACTCTCAGCTTTGTCTACAGCCGTATAAGCAGCTGCATTGATGATAATCTGGGGCTGGACTTCCCCAATTATTTGACGAAGGATATCTGGCTGGGAGAGGTCTACAGTAGGGCGTCCAACAGCAACTATCTCCTGGTAGGGGGCGAGGGTTTGTTGCAATTCTTTACCAACCTGCCCTGTACAGCCGATTAGGAGGATGCGAGTCATGGAAATACTTCAGCGGTTTTGAGGGGTTGACCAGATTGATTTTTGGCAAATCACACTTGCGGTGCGCTCAAAAGCCAGCCATGCCTATAGCCGGGTCATTCCAAGGTTACACCGCTTATGCTGTGATGCATAGTGTTCAGCAGTTTTGTATAATAACTCGGATTCTATTATCTTTAGTATGTTATTTAGTGTTAGACAGCACTTATAGTGCCCATAATCTGATGCAGTGCTGGCACTGCAAGTGACTAGTGGAAATAGAGTGTAGTTGAAAAATTCTAAATAAACTCCCGATTCAGGCTGAGATGGCAGAAGTTTATAGTGTTCCTCTAGCAAAAAAGTAACATGGGCAAAAAGGTAGCTATTGTTCAGTCAAACTATATTCCTTGGAAAGGTTACTTTGACTTAATCAATAGTGTAGATGAATTTATTTTGTATGATGATATGCAATATACTCGAAGAGATTGGAGAAATCGAAATAAAATTAAAACTCCTAAAGGCACAGAATGGTTGACTATTCCTGTTGAGGTTAAAGGAAAATACTTTCAAAAAATCAACGAAACAAATATCTCAGAATCAAGTTGGAATCAAAAACATTTAAAGTCCCTTTTTCATAACTACAGCAAAGCTAAATGTTTTGATAAATACATTGACAGGTTTAAAAATATGTATTTAAAGGCACAAATGTCAAAATTGAGTGATATCAATCATTTTTTTATTATAAAAATTTGTAATTTATTAGAAATAGAAACTAAAATTACATGGTCTTCAAATTATCAATTATTAGAAGGTAAATCAGAGAGATTGCTCAGTCTATGTCAACAAGCTGGTGCTTCGCAATACATCTCTGGTCCAGCAGCGCATGATTATCTCAATATAGAAATTTTCGATTCTGCGGGAGTAGAAGTAATATTTTATGATTACACAGGATACCCTGAATATAAACAACTGTTCCCTCCCTTCGATCACTATGTAAGTATTATAGATTTAATATTAAATGAGGGTGAAAACGCAAAAAAATTCATGAAAAGTTTTTGACATGGACATTTCCATAGTTACAACTATGTATTACTCTTCTCCTTACCTGAAGGAGTTTTATAGGCGGATAAAGGTGGAGGTAGAGAAAGTAACTGATAATTACGAGATTATCTTTGTTAATGACGGGTCGCCTGATGATTCTTTAGAAGTAGCTGTTTCGATCTACGAAGAGAATTCCAAAATCAGAGTAGTAGATTTGTCTCGTAACTTTGGACATCACAAGGCAATGATGACTGGTTTGTCTTATGCTAAAGGCGAAAAAATATTTCTAATTGATTGCGATCTAGAGGAGGAACCTGAATTATTTAGTCTGTTCTATCAGCAATTATTAGATAGAAACTGTGATGTGGTTTATGGAGTTCAAAAAATTAGAAAAGGGGGAATTTTTGAGCAGCTATCTGGTGCTTTTTTTTATCGGCTCCTTAGCTATTTAGCCGACGTTGATTTACCTCAAAATATTGTTACCGCAAGGTTAATGAGTAGAAAGTATGTTAAAAGTTTATTAAGATTTAGGGAAAGAGAAGTATTCTTAGCAGGAGTTTGGCACATTACTGGATATGAACAAGTTCCTATGTATGTAGTTAAACATTCAAAATCAGAAACTACATATAGCTTTAGCAAAAAAATGAATATTTTAGTAAATGCGGTAACATCTTTTAGCAATAAACCTTTAATCTATATTTTTTATATAGGTTTATTTATGGCATTGATATCTGCTATTTTTATTCTAGACTTGGTAAGGCGTAAACTTTTATTTAATACTACCCTTGTAGGTTGGACATCTCTGATTGTTTCTATATGGTTTATAGGAGGTCTCATAATATGCTTTTTGGGTGTAATTGGAATGTATATTTCAAAAATATTTATTGAGACTAAAAATAGACCTTATACAATAGTTCGGCAATTGTATCAGAGGTTAGAAAAACATGAACAGTAAATTTAATTCTATTAAAGAGGATGTTAAATATTATTACACCGAAAAACTAGCTATATACGGTTCTGTACCTCAAGGTGTAGATTGGAATTCTCTAGAGTCTCAACAAATAAGGTTTGAGCAACTGCTAAAGCTATGCAATCAACCAGCTCATTTTTCTATCAATGACTATGGATGTGGATACGGTTCTTTATTTGCATTTATGGCTGAAAAAAGCTACAAATTTAACTATAGGGGCTTTGACTTGTCAGAAGCAATGATTGCCAAAGCAAGAGAATTGTATCACGATAAACCTAATTGCTATTTTTCCTCGGATAATAATTTTTCTTTGGTTTCCGATTACACGATTGCTAGCGGGATTTTTAATGTAAAACTGGATAGAAGCAATCAGGAGTGGGAAGAATATATTATTGAAACTTTGAATAGTATCAATATTATCAGCCAATCTGGTTTTGCATTTAACATTTTAACTAGTTATTCCGACAGAGAGTATATGCAAGATCATTTATATTACGCCGATCCATGCTTCTATTTTGATTTATGCAAAAAAAGATTTTCTAGAAATGTAGCTTTACTGCATGATTATGGACTATATGAATTTACTCTAATAGTTAGAAAAAATAAAATTTAATTTTAATAAAAGTAAAATAACAATTAAAAGCACAATGAGTAAAATAGTTATTTTTGGTACTGGAGACATCGCACAGCTGGCACATTTTTATTTGACCCATGACAGCAATCATGAAGTGGTAGCTTTCACGGTAGATAGAGAATACCTTAAGTTAAGTGAATTTTGTGGTCTACCGCTTGTTCCATTTGATGAAGTTGAACAAAATTACTCGCCTGAAGTCCATGAAATGTTTATTGCTGTTAGTTACGCAAAGCTTAATACGGTTAGGACAAATAAATATAATTTAGCTAAGCAAAAAGGGTATAAGTTAATTAGTTACATTAGTTCTAAAACTACACATTGGGGTGACACCCAAATTGGTGATAATTGTTTTATTTTAGAAGACGTTACTATCCAACCCTTTGTAAAAATTGGTAATAACGTCACAGTTTGGAGTGGAAATCATATAGGACATCATTCTGAGATAAAGGATAACTGTTTTATTACTTCTCATGTTGTGATTTCAGGTGGAGTTAAAATTTGTGAAAGCTGCTTTATAGGCGTTAATGCCACTATTAGAGATCATGTCACTGTAGCAAAAGGATGTGTCATTGGCGCTGGAGCATTAATTCTTCAGGATACTCAAGAAAATGGAGTTTACGCATCTGATGCAGCAGAGTTATCCAAAGTTCCGAGCAATCGATTAAGAAATTTATAGGTAGTTTGAAATGAAATGGAAAAAGCTAGGGCTAATTTTTTGTCCCAATAATAATTATGAATGGATGATATCTCATGCAGCTAACCCAGTAGCAGAATATCTTGAAAAAGATACTTTTAAAATATATTTCAGCTGTAGGGATAGGAAAAACAGATCGAGTATTGGATTTATAATTATTAATCTTAACAATCCCCAGCAAGTCATACAAATATCCAATCAACCTGTAGTTCAGCCAGGGGAAATAGGCACCTTTGATGACAGCGGTGTTTCTATGGGATGCTTGACTATCCTTGATGAAAAAAGATATCTCTACTATCTTGGATGGAATCTGGGCGTAACGGTTCCGTGGCGTAATAGTATCGGTTTAGCTATTAGCAATTCACTAGAGTCTGAGTTTAAACGATTTTCTAAAGCACCAATTGTCGATAGAAATGAAGTTGACCCGCTTTCTATATCCTACCCTTGGGTAATGCGGGATGGTCAAGTCTGGAAAATGTGGTATGGATCTAATCTAAAATGGGGTTCCCAACCGACTGACATGGCATACTTAATCAAATATGCCGAGTCATTAGATGGTATTAATTGGATAAGAGAAGGGACGATTGCGCTTAACTTTAAATCTCCTGATGAATATGCCATAGCCAAACCTTGTGTAATTAAAGAGAATGGTATATATAAGATGTGGTATTCATACCGGGGCACTGCTTATCGGATTGGCTATGCAGAATCATTAGATGGTATTCACTGGGAAAGGTTTGATGAAAAATTTTGCCTTAATGTGTCTACTTCAGGCTGGGATTCTGAAAGTGTTGAGTATCCCTTCGTTTTTAATTATAAAGATGAAAAATATATGTTATACAATGGTAACGGATATGGTAAGTCTGGATTTGGATTGGCTATTTTAGTCTAAAATTGAGTAAAGTTCATGGCAGAATTGAAAGGTATAAGCTAGTTGTCATTTTATTTGATTAATTATCATATAAATTTTTTTTGAATTTAAAGCTTTCGTTCTCAACGATGTAAGCCCTGTTACATTCGAAAAAAAATATTAACCTCTGCGGAATTTTCTTTGGAATTGGATTTATTTCATCCAAACTTTCGCCCAAGGCTCTGTAAATGTTTTCAACAAAGCTGATTGACAAATGGGGTCAGCACACATTGTATTATTTGAGACAAATTTTACAGAGTAAATACTTTGTGTTGTTCCATTCATGGACATCAAAGGAAACAGACTAGACTATTTGAGAAATGATTACCTGTACTTGTCAATTCTGCGAGTTGGCAGCGCTCTCCAAGGACATCTAAATTTGAAAAGGGAGAACTATCTAAATTGTCAGATACCACGGTGAAACTAATTCACAAAGTTGCAGAATTGGATGCTTTCATTACTGGCTTGGCTAAACTCCGTTTTTACAGAGCTAATGTATTCGTCAGAGAAATGGTAAAAAAGCCTCTATTCACGGCTTGGACATCAGCGGTAAATACTGCAAGTTTAAGTCTGACCTTTAATCAAAATTTAACGCTTTACATAAATTGTAAGTATGCCTTCGATTTGGCACCAGGGTATTCGGGTTTGCAGGAGAGAGAGAAAGAAACAATAGCACATTTAAAAAAAGTTGGTTAAGTATAATGACTCACCTATATATTCTTCTGACAATTCTGCTTACAGTTTATGGTCAAATTATTATTAAGTGGCAAGTTAATGCTGCGGGTTCATTTCCAGTGGAAGCATCAGAAAAACTGTGGTTTATTTTACGCTTGCTAGCTAATCCTTGGATAATTAGTAGCTTTGCCTGTGCTTTTTTAGCAGCAGTTTCATGGATGGCTGCTATGACTAAGTTTACGCTCAGCTATGCCTATCCCTTCACGAGCATCACATTTGTTTTAGTACTTAGTCTCAGTTCCATCTTCTTTCACGATGCAATCACAATGCCTAAAGTTGTAGGGATGGGTTTAATCGTTGCAGGTATAGTAATAGGAAGTCAGGGATGAAGGTGTGTGGTATGTGCGGCAAACACTTTGAGATATTGGGATGGACTTGTACCTCTTGTGGTCATGCACCAAAGCTGGTAGATGGCTATGTGGCATTCGCACCTCAACTGGCAGAAGCAAGTGATGGCTTTGAGGCTAGGTTTTTTACTAAGCTTGCTACCCTAGAAGCGGAGAACTTTTGGTTTCGTTCCCGCAACCGTTTGATAATTTGGGCCTTGCAACGCTATTTTCCCCAAGCTAAAAGCTTTTTGGAAATCGGCTGTGGAACTGGATTTGTCTTGTGGGGCATTGAGCAAGCATTTCCTAAACTTCGTTTGTGGGGGAGTGAAATCTTTACCATAGGCTTGGATTTTGCTGCTCAGCGGCTATCTAAGGCAGAGTTATTTCAGATGGATGCTTGTAAAATCCCCTTTGCAAATGAATTTGATGTCATTGGTGCTTTTGATGTTTTGGAACATATCAAAGAAGACGGAAAAGTTTTAGCCCAAATGTATCAAGCAACTAAGCCAGGGGGCGGTATTGTGCTGACTGTTCCACAGCATCGTTGGCTCTGGAGCCAAGCTGATGACTATGCTCACCATGTACGTCGGTATCACGCCCAAGAGTTAAAAACTAAAGTGGAATGTGCCGGATTCACAGTAGTAAGAATGACATCCTTTGTTTCGCTGCTACTACCTTTAATGGCGCTCTCTCGTTTGCAGCAGCGAAAACCTAATCCAAACTATGATGCTACATCTGAGCTGAGGATTAGTGGCTGGATGAATGCTATCTTAGAGAGCATTCTATACTTGGAAAAGACCATGATCCGTCTTGGCTTCTCATTTCCTGCTGGTGGCTCCTTGCTTTTGATAGCAAGTCGCAGTTGAGAGTCTTGTGAACATTCCCTTCAATAAGCCATTTACTACTGGTAGAGAGCAGGAGTACCTTCAGCAAGCGATCGCTAACGCCCATCTTTCCGGAAATGGCGAATTTACTAAAAAATGTCATGCTTGGTTAGAGTCAGAAATTGGCTGCTACAAAGCATTGTTAACCCACTCCTGTACGGCAGCACTAGAGATGGCAGCCATCCTTGCCGAGATCCAGCCAGGAGATGAGGTGGTTATGCCGTCATACACCTTTGTCTCGACTGCGAATGCCTTTGTGCTGCGGGGTGGCGTACCAGTGTTTGTCGATATTCGCCCAGATACTCTAAATATTAATGAATCCAAAATAGAGGCAGCGATTACTCCCAAAACTAAAGCGATCGCTCCAGTTCATTATGCTGGTGTTGGCTGTGAAATGGACAAAATTATGGAAATTGCCCAGCATCACCAGTTGCTAGTAATAGAAGATGCAGCTCAAGGAATAGGCGCGGCTTACAAAGGGCGCTCTCTAGGCAGTATTGGTCATTTAGCCGCTGTTAGCTTTCACGAAACTAAGAATGTAATTTGTGGTGAAGGGGGCGCATTGCTGGTTAATGACCCAGAATTATGCGATCGCGCTGAGATAATTTGGCAAAAGGGAACCAACCGCAGCCAATTCTTCCAGGGGTTAGTGGACAAATATACTTGGGTGGATATTGGCTCATCTTACTTGCCAAGTGAAATCAATGCTGCATTTCTATGGGCGCAGCTAGAATCAGCCAATACTATCACCCGCAAAAGGCTGGACATTTGGCAGCAATATGACGAGGCGTTTGCTGACTTGGAAGAGCGAGGTACGGTGCGCCGTCCCATTATTCCGGCAGAATGCCAGCACAATGCCCATATGTACTATTTGCTTCTACCAGATTTAGAGAGCCGCACTGCATTAATAGAAAAATTGAAGGTTTGTGGCATCAATGCTGTATTTCATTACGTACCCCTACACTCTTCCCCAGCCGGAAGAAGGTATGGTCGCGTTTGTGGCAATATGAATGTGACTGACGATATTTCTAATCGGCTGCTCCGTTTACCGATATTTTATGAGTTAAGCGACCAGCAGATTCAAGTAATTACCAAGGCAGTGAAGCAGTTTTTCCATGAAAACTAATGTTAGTTGGCTTTACTTTCAGCGACTCCCTGCTTTCCTCAAAGTCTTCCTGCTCGCTGCCGCGCTAGTTACTACCTCATTCATACTTCAGAGCAATATCGGCATAAACTTAGGTGACGAAGGTTTCCTATGGTATGGAACCATACATACAGCTCTAGGCGAAGTACCTATTCGAGACTTCCAGTCTTACGATCCAGGTCGATATTACTGGGGTGCAGCTTGGTTCAAAATTTTTGGCAATGATAGCATCCTTTCCTTGAGGATATCCACAGCCATTTTCCAGACTATAGGTTTGGCTTTTGGACTGTTATCCCTCAAACGAGTAACTCAATCTTGGTGGTTACTGGCTATCGAAGGATTATTACTACTGCTCTGGATGTTCCCGCGCCACAAGCTTTTTGAGCCAAGTATCGCAATGGCTGCCGTGTATTTTGGTATTTTACTCCTCGAAAGACCTTCATTACTTCGACATTTTATCGCTGGAGTTTTTGTTGGCTTGGCAGCTTTTCTAGGGCGTAATCACGGTCTGTATGCATTCTTATCTTTTTTGCTTTTGATATTCTTCACTTGGGCAAAGCTCGGTAGAAATGATATTTTCAGACGCTTTGTAGCCTGGGGTTGTGGAATACTTATGGGCTACTCCCCCATGTTTTTTATGCTTTTCGTAGTTCCTGGTTTCTTTGAAAGCTTTGTAGACAGCATCAAATTTTTATTTCGTTTAGGCGGAACAAATTTACCGCTACCAGTTCCCTGGGTCTGGTATCCCAATTATTCTGAAATGAATCTTATTCAGGCTGCCAATGCATTTTCTATAGGAATATTTTTCTTAATATTGCCTTTATTTAATACTTTAATACTTATCCAATTATTTCTTTCAAAGCGTGATGCTCTTCGGCTAAAGCATCCACTGATTGCATCTACGTTTGTTAGCTTTCTGTATATGCACTATGCCTTTTCTCGCGCAGACTTAGGACATTTAGCTCAAGCTATTCATCCATTATTGATTGGATTAATGTGTCTTCCATCAATGTTTCGAGGGAATTTTAAGAAAAAAGCTAATACAGGTCTGCTGTCTATTACTTTCGCTGCAACACTGCTTAGTGTAGGTCTGGTCAGCCCGTACTACCTTAGGGTAACTGCTCCGCCAGAGCAGTATGTTCAAAGAAGCGTTACTGGCGATACGCTTTGGATGGATGTAGCAACTGCTAACTTAATCGATACGGTTATAAAAATTAATAATCAATTAATACAGCCTAACGAAGGATTGCTCATCGCGCCTCACTGGCCAACTTTTTATCCAATTGTGCAAAGAAAGTCCCCGATTTGGGATATTTACTTACTTTTTCCTGAAGTGGAAGATAGGCAAAAAACAATGATAGAGGAGCTTCGCAAGAAAAATGTTAACTGGATAATTTTAGGTGATATTGCTTTAGACGGTCGAGATGAACTACGCTTCAAAAATACTCATCCTCTTTTATGGAATCACTTCCAAGAGGACTTTGAGGTCATTGGCACTAAATCTCTTCCAGATAACTATGAACTCCTACAGAGAAAAGAATAGCTGCTAGGTTATGAAATATAAGCAATCTTTTATTCTTTTGATTTTTGTTCAGCTTCTCTACTTTACGCCGGTTTTTTTAAAGGGAGAAGTCATATTTCCTCACAATAACAATTATGAAGTAGTAGGTAGTAACTTAATAGTTGAGAATACCTACATATCCAATCGTAAATTTTCCGATCAGAGTTCCGTATACATTCCAGAAATTAATCAACATCTGAACGGAAACCATCATAGCTGGTTATCAACCTGGAACCCTTATGTGGAGTTAGGCCGCCCTACTTTTCAGCTTAGTGGCTTCAGCCGAGCATATTTGATAACTAATATGCTGTCTATATTTACCAAAAATCCTTTTATTCTCTATACTGCTTTAACTGTAATTACAGTTTGCCTTACGGGTATATTTTTATTTTTGTTTCTCAAGGCATTAGACCTTCATCCCCTCGCATGTTCTATTGCGGCAATAGGTTTATCTTTAGGTATATTTGTTTCCTACTGGTTAACCTTCATCATGTTTATTTCGACTATTTGCTGGTCTGTTTGCCTGCTCTGGCTGAACACGGAGTTTATCAAAAAGCCCTCTTTTTTAAGCGCTATAGGTATTTCATTTGCAACGTATAGCATTTTGATGACAGGCTATCCTCAATTTATAGTATTATCTGCTTACATCCTTGTTTCTTATACAATAGTTAGACTATGTAAATATACCATAAATGTAAAAAATAAATTTTATACTGCTTTGATGATATTAGGGCTTGTTGTATCTGGGGTATTAATGGCTTCACCCACTTATGCTGACCTACTTATTAATTCTCAACGTTCTGCTAGATTAAACGGTGTATCTGATGATTTCTTTCTGGCTGTATTACCAAAAATCAATAATTTCAGAGATTTAGGAATTTTTTTTACATCAATTTTCGATCCTTTTTGGCTTGGTAATCCTATCGACCCAAATTATCCAGTTACTTTTAATGGCTTAAGCTTAAATCCATTTTATTTCACTTTATTTTTATTTTCGTTTTTAAATAAACAATGGTGTAATTTATGGCCTTGGCAGCTATTTTCGATTCTTTGCCTGATTGGCACCATTTGGCCTCCAGCGTACCTATTTGCCGTTCATCATCTTGGGTTTAATCTATCCCGTTCTCAGTTATTAGGTGGAGCTATAATACCAGGATTCATTCTTTGCGGCTATGCCATCGATAACCTTGTAAGAAATAAATTAGTAAAACCGAGGTATTTAATTGCTTGGTCGTTGGTTCCCTTAACTGCTTTAAGCGCTCTACAATTAGTCTTCTGGTATAAACACTATGATTATTTAAATCTAAAATTTATTGCAGCGAGTTGGATTATTATTATGACTTTAGCTTTATTCATTGCAGTAAATAAAGCATTTTTGCTGCAATGCTTAGTTGTCATTTCTATCTTTATTTATGGACAATCTTTAATGCTTGTTAGGCCGCTTGATAATATACAAACATCATCGCCTTTAATAAGCTTAATAAAAAAAGAAACATCCGATGGTTCTCGCTTTGCTCTTGTTGGTAATGAAATAGTGGGTATAGTTCCATCTAATCAGGAAGCTTTATTTCAGATAAAAAGCATTCACTCCTATAATTCTTTATCGTCTAAGGACTATCAGAAAATAGTTTTAAACTGGAGCCAGTCTGGTACTAATACTTATGGAAGAAACTTTAATAAATTAGATTCAGAATCAAAGATAAGCAATAGTGATTTCAGCCTATCAGGAGTTAGCCTACTTATGTCCAAAACTCCTCTAACAAGTCAAAATTTTATAAAAATCGCTGAACTTAATGAGATTAAAGTTTATAAAAAATCACAGCAGCCAATTCTTCTATCGCAAACTCCAAATTATAGTATCGACAATGGTAACCAAGTAAGTTTAAAGTCATCTGTCGAGGAAAAATTCCCACTGAAAATACAAGAACATATCCTATTTGATGATTTCAAAAAAATTGAAGTAACACCTCTTGAACAAGAAACACTCTTATTTTTGAGCCAGCAATATCATCCTCAGTGGAGAGCAAATTCAAAAGATATTCCACTAAAAACAGTTATGGTTAATGGGTTTTATCAAGGTGTCATTATACCTCCTGGTATTAATGAAGTTGATTTGGCTTTTTTGCCCTATGTACTGTGGAGCTGGCTACCACAACTAATATATGCAATTTTGGGCTGTGTCTTACTAATTATTTGGTTTGTTAAATGTACAAGTCGGTTTGGTACTCTACCCCAATAATTATGAACAGGAAGCTTGGCTGCGATTGAACTCCATAGATCAATAACTTTTGTTAGAGTTGTTTACCCAAGCGTTCGGTACTACCGATTAGTATGCACCTTATGGAAATACTTCAGCAATGTTGAGGGGTTGACCGGCTTGGTCTTTGGCAGATAACACTGGCGAGTCGGTGAGGGGCCAGTCAATCGCTAAATCTGGGTCATTCCACAGGAGGCAGCGTTCATGCTGCGGCGCATAGTAGTCAGTTGTTTTGTACAACACTTCAGCGGCTTCTGAGACGACTAGAAAGCCGTGGGCAAAGCCGGAAGGTATCCAGAGTTGGCGTTTGTTCTCAGCACTGAGGAGGCAGCCCACCCACTGACCAAACGTAGGGGAGCTTTTTCGGATGTCTACAGCTACGTCAAAGATAGTGCCTGCGATCGCCCGTACCAACTTACCTTGAGGCTGTTGGATTTGGTAATGCAGTCCGCGCAAAACATATTGCGCTGAACGGGAATGGTTGTCTTGAGCGAAGTTAGCCGAAATTCCAGCTTTTTCACTAAAGGCTTTCTGGTTGTAGCTTTCGTAAAAGAACCCGCGATCATCTGAAAAGACTTTAGGCTCGATGATTAAAACATCGGCAATTTCAGTAGGCAGAATGTTCATTGTTAACTATAGTATTTAATCGCTGTTTTTAGCGCTTTTGTCACGTTTAAAATATTTGAATTTTGACTTTGCGCTTTCATCTCAATAGATTTCCAGCCCTTATACTTTTGGTTGTCTAAGCTTTTAGCAAATAAAGGATGATCGACAATTCCTGCACCAACTGGCTCCAAGTGAGGTTCGCTAATGTGAAAGTGACATAACTTCTTCCCTGACAGATTTATAGCTGTTTCAATATTCTCTCCGCTTAGAGTTATTCCAGCAGCATCTAAATGTAGACCAAAACCATTACTGTTTACCCGTTCTACTAGGTCTAAAGCTTGCTTTGAAGTTGTAATAAAGTCGCAATTATAGACGGCTGGATTGGGTTCAATACAAAACATTACTCCATTTTGATGTGCTACCTGCCCTATATCATAAAAAAAGGATGTTGCAATCTCTTCAGCTTCCTTCTGATCTAAGTTTTCAACACGTCTATTCTTGGGAGACCCAAAAACGAGATTCTGTACGCCTAGTTTACTGCCTAGTTCAGTCATTCCCGACAAGTATTCAAATGTTTCCTTGCGCTTCTCTGCACTTTCAAAGATGGTTAAGTCAGGTCTACCAAAAATAAGAGATTGCATAGCAACAATCTGAATGCCTCGGATCTGCCAAAAATTTCTGTACTCAGAAATCTCCGAATCTTTTGCAGATAATGGAGTATTCCAAACCTTGGTTGGTGCAATTTCTACACCTTTAATATTAAGCTCTTGCATCAATGTAGCAATAGATGCTTCTTCGCTAATTTGCCAAGCAATGTTAGAAATGGCAATTTTCATGGTTCTTGAGCGTCCTGTATTCATACAATTTGCTTCAATGCAAAATTTTTTAAATCTATTAATACTTGCTCTTTATTATACATATACAAATGATTATTTTTGTCTAGCAAATAGCTGTATTTAGTCCTAAAATCATATCTAGCTGGTTTACTTGAAGGCTCATTAGTAAATGTAAAACCAAATCCTTCAGAAGCCACTTCCCAAACTGCAATTGGTTCTGTTGCCAGATTAACCAGTTTTAAATCATTTTTTAGAAAAACTTGAATATCTTTCCAAAGATGGTCGAGGTTATAGAATTGAAACACACTATCTTTGTGAATTTGCTCAGTACAGTTATTGTGAATGAAGTCATAAATAATATTTTTTTTAAGACCCTCTCCAAAGAGACCTGGAAGACGAACAATCAGTGTATCGAATCGTTCCTTGACAAACCTCTCTAATTCCAAACGATGTTTCCCATAGGGATGCAAATTATTGGTATCAATTTCAGTATCTTCATCTACTTCTACAGCCACTGGATATACATCAACAGTCGATATTAATATAACCTTCTGTGCCGAAACTTTTCCTAAGCATTTTATCAGTCGGTTAATATTCTCTAAATCTTTGATAGGTTCCTTGTTAGCTAACCATTTAACCGCTGGCGCTCCCGAACAAACTAGCACATCAAAACTTTGATCAATGATTGATTCAATATTTTTAGAATTGTATAAACTGTTAAAGTAATTCTGGCGAACAATATTACTCCCTACAAATCCGCTGTATCCAATTAGGGCACTGCTCATATAAAAACCCTCTTTATTTGTCTAATTACTTTTTTGTATGGGGTGGATCGAATCGATGAAGACATGCTTTTATAAGAGTCTTCATAACAAGTAAGTTTCCTTTAATGGGGCTGATTTTAGTTGGAGTTGGTCCTTTGGCAGGATATCGCCGGGATACTGGTAGCTCTATAATGCGGTAGCCTAAACGAGCCGAGCGAATTGCAAGATAATAGTGCAATTCGTAGGCTGAAAATACTGTTCTAAAGGGCGCTACCCGTTCATCTAAAAGTAACCTACGGCTGTACGCCCGAAATCCATTCGTAGTATCAGTATAACGGAAGCCAGATGCAAGGCTTATTAGAGGGGCATGAATGAGTTTAATACCAACTAGCCGAGACAAGGGCGTATTGATAGCTTTCCCGCCTTTAATGAATCGGGAGCCTTGAATGTGGTCAAATCCCTGATCTAGGGCTGTAATAAAAGAGATAATGGCCTCTGGATCGTCTTTATTATTACCATCAATTGTAATGATTCCTTCGTAACCTTGTTGTAGGGCGTAAGCAAAAGCCATTCTTAATTGGGCACTCAATTTTCCAGTATCTTGCTTAGTTAGCAAAACTCGTACACCAAGTTCAGATAAGACATCTACTGATAAGGAACCATCAGTGCTACCTCCATCAGCAATAATAATGTCAATATTTTTAGATAACCATCTCATACGGTCTAACTGAGAGCTAATTTTTATTCCCTCATTGATAACAGGAATACACACACAGTATTTACTCTGTTTGGGCGCGAGTTCATCAGTTATATAATTTGGGAATTCCCAACTACTTGAAGGCATGGTAAATGAATTTTGCATTTAGACTTGAATGTTTTCCGAATCTTTTACGATATTTCTTCGTTCTCGATCCGCAATTAAAACAGAACTATTCTTTTCGTCAGCAACATAATATGCAGGTCCTCCTTTAAGCCGCTCCAAAATGGAACACACATACTCGCACAAAATAGTTAAGATTATAGAGACAAAAAAGAACATCAAAGCATTTTGTAGAGATAATGTAACCCACCCCTCGGCAACTTGATCTTTAAGCACGTAAACCAAGACGACGTAGCCAATATAAATTACATTTACGAGACTGGCTAAAAGACCTATGTAGCTAGCGAATCGTAGAGGACGGGATGAGTTGGCTACTATAATTTGTGAACCTAGAGCAATTAATTCAAGAAAACTCTTGGCTTTTGGTCTTCTGTATCTTTTAATAAACTCATAAGTAAAAGTCTGGCTTCTGTAGCCTACATAGGAGCTAAGAAGACGTAGGTAGCGATGCTTATCTTCGATCTGGGTAATCGCATTTACAACTTGTCGGCTTAACACTCGAAACTGAGTTGAATTCTTTATTAATGGTATTCTTAACAACCGTCTACAGAGCCAATAAAACAAATTTGCTCCCGCTCTCATCCACAAAGATTCATCAAGGCGGTTTCTGCGGACTCCTACCAGTATATCTTTGCCATTTTGGGCTTGTTGGATTAGTTCTGGGATTAGTTGCGGTGGATCGGATTCAGGAATCAGAACGACTACAAAATCTCCGATAACTGTGTCCAACCCTGATGCGATCGCAACATCAGTACCAAAATTTCTTGAGAGGCTGATCAATCTAATACATTCGTATTCTTTTAATATAAAAAATATTTTTTCTAACGTGTTATCCTCCGATCCATCATTAACCAGTACAACTTCATAGTTAGCGTAATTATTTCGCAACACTTGTATGACTTCAGCAACGAAAGCTTCTACGATCCGCGAGTCATTGTAAACGGGAGCTATTACTGAAACAAAACAATCAGAGTTAGGCATGAAGTTCAAGTTTCTTCACTATTCAGGAACTGGAGTTCATCAGGGATATCATAAACATTGTCAATTTTAGCTCCTAAAATACAAGTAAAGTTTTTTATACCTTGGTCTCTTCTGAAGAGGATTGGTCTACTATCATCTACCTCACTCTGAGGAAGAACGGTTTTTACTTCCCACAGAGAGTCTACATAGCGACAGTCTTTCAACCTAGGTATATACCGCTCTGCATCTCTGATCATATGGGGATAGTTAGTCTTACGTGTTATTTTACTTGGGTTATTACCTATTTCTACAGAAAAGTTTTCGGTATCTTGCCAGTAGCAATGAGGCGTATACCGAACATGGCTCAGTGTATGTAGTCCGCGTGATGGAAAAGGCATAATAGAGAAGAAGGGACCGCACATGACGGTAATACCTAAATGCTTCAGAGGTTCAGGTACTTCAACCAATGCCATCTCAGCCAATTCGTGCTTCAGAGGGATAGTGGGCAGTTCAGAAGCCACAAGAATATGGTTAATTGCTGAATAAGTGCAGTTAAAGACGTATGTAGCGGTGATGCTATCATCGCTATCCCCAGACTCAACAAAGACTTTAATCCCTAATTTGTCAATATTTTGTACCTTAACAACTTTTGAGTCTAATTTTACTTCAACACCTGCATCTTCAAGCTCATTTAACATCCTATTTTTCAGCTTGACAGCATCAAAAGCATACTCTTTTACCAAAAATACTTCTTCAATTAAATTTTGATTAAAAAGATTTTTTATATTTTTAGGAGCTGGCTTTAGAGGTGAATCAATACGGTGGCAAAAAAATTTAAATTGATTAGCCGTCACTTTCGATAATAACTTACCCATTGCATAATACTTGTCAAAACTACTATCAACACATTCTTGATACTCGCTGACAAATTTTGGAAAGTTTATTCTTGAACGCAGAGCCGTAAGAATGCTTCGTGGATAATGGTAGCCATTATGAACTCTAGCCTGGTTGGCATAAGATGCACGTTGAAGAATGTCAGTTTCTTTTTCGAGAATCAGAACATACTTCATGTGCTTCTTTAGAGCTAAAGCCATTCTACATCCAAAGAAACCCCCTCCAATTACAATTGCATTGTACTTTGACTGCTTCATTCAGCTTTAATGTCCATTAGTGCAGAGATATTTTGTTCTGGTACTCGAAGAATACGATAGCGCAAACTGGTAATTTTAAAGTTAACACCAGGAAGCAACGATGCCACATCCAATTTAAGCATAGGCTTAGTATTAGGCTCAATATAAAGAGGAAAGTTTATAGACTTCAAATGAGGAGGTAGTGAGATAGGTAGTTTTGATTTTGTATTGATAGGTTTTAAGAAGTAACGAGGCAACTTTCCGGCTAAGGGGATATATTTCCAGTAATTACTAATCTCATAATTTATATTTACTACAATAGGCAAAATTTGTGATTGAGTGATACTATGTTTTGAAATTAATGGTATTTCAATTACTGTGTTTTTTGCACTTTCACCTTGCCGGACCCTTACTTCCCCATCCCAAATTGGATCGGTTTTCCACAAAGCATCCTCACGCCTCTGCCAAATTAAGCTATGATTGGTCAAAGCTACAGGTTTATAGTTTTGTAATAATATTTCATAAAAATCCCATGATGTGTTTTGAATCTACTGTTCATAAAGAGTAAATTTTGAACGAATTGTAGTCACAAACTTAGGTTTTGTAGCTATAAATGTATCTACATACTTTTTCCTTGCATGAATCCCTAAAGCATGAATTATATAGTCCGATTCTGGGTGAAATACTCCATATTCTGCCTCTAAAAGGCCTGAATAAGTAGACCAAATATCAAAACTATTTATTTTGGGTGTTTCTGGATTTCTTTGTATTTGTATAGGATGAGGATATCCATCCGCTACTGGGTCTAATTTGGTTCCTTCGACATATACTTGATCTCCATTAATTGCGGTTATAGTTCTTGAACCACTTTTAGTAAAAGTGGCTATATCACCTGGTCTGATGTTTACTAATTCAGAAATATCACTAACAAAAAAGCCTGGGGCAAATCTACTAATGCCGTTAATCCAGTTTTTATCAGACAAAGGGCTACTCAATAAGATGGCAGGACTGGAGGATAATCTACCGATGACATTTTTAGCTATTTTTTGAGTTTCCACCCAGCTAGGACTAAGGTATACGCCTAAGACTTTGTTGCTAGTTATCTGTTGAGAGTTAGTAATCAATAACTGTAACTGGGAAATTGGGTTGTATAGGTTAAAATTAAATATTAATCTAATAATTAGAATAATTAAAGATAATAAAAGTAATGAATTAAGTGCGTGATGTAGCGTTTGTATTGTTTTGTTTATAGAAAAAACTGACTTAAAAGCTTCTAAACAATAATAAATTGTAATTAAAATTTCTAGCCTGTACAAAGGTGTACTGTACTCTATAATAGCAATCCCTAAGTAGCTGATGTTGGAGGCAATACCATAAATAATTAGAAATAAAATAATTGAGAATTTAGGCTTTTTAATTTCTGAACTTACAAAATATAAGATTGCAGATATAATTAATAGAAAAAAGGCAATATAAATCCTATAACAGACTAGGGAGTTTACTTCATAAATACTTTTTAGAAACGGTGAAGGTGGGCTTCCGAAATACCAAAACTGATCGGTTGGTATGTCGATTAAACTATATTTCAGTGGTAAATAAAAATTATAACCACAGAGTAACACATAAATGCATAATACGCTCAAACTATAAAATATAATAAAGAAACTAAGCGATCGCAATCGTTGGGAAAAAGATTTTTCCCAAACTGGAAATGCTACAAACATTATAGACGCACTCACAAGTGCAGCCATTCCATGTTCTGTACTCATGAAGAAGCATATTGCTACTACACAAGAAGTAACTATTTCAAAAGTATAAAAAGAGTACGTACTTCGTTTATTTTCCTTAAAAAGATTAGTCCTAATATATATTAGTATTGCACCTGTAATGATGGGCATACTTGACCTTACACCAAGTAGGCTATTCTCAGGGTACAAAAGGCTATTTAAACCTAAAAAATCGCTACTGTATGTAATAGCTATTGAAATGAGTAAAGACAGTTCTTTAGGAATTTTAGTTGAGCGTAAAAACAAATAATTAGTGAAAGTAAATAGCCACATTGAAATTAAGTATCTAGCGATTTCCGAACTAAATAAATTCTTTCCTAACAATACATAAGGTAAATAATGGAGATAAAGAGTACCTAAACCGTGAAAAAATTGAAAATCTCGACCAGGAGTTTGACCTTCCCCAATTCTGCGTAGGGGATTGAATATCTGAAAGCTTCCATTAATGGGGCTACCATTAAAATGAATACTTACAGAATACGCCTGTATAAATTGATAAAATAACAAATTTAAAAGTAAAAATAACGAAATTATGAAAACGCCTTTATAAAAAATCTTTATAGATATAGAAACTAGGTTTTGACTCCAGATGGTTTTCATATAATTCAAGGATTTTCCGTTAACGACAAAACTTTTCAGTCTCTTGCCAGTAGAAGTGGGGTGTATAGCGCACATGACTCAATGTGTGCAGTCCGCGTGGTGGAAAAAGCATAATGGAGAAGAAGGAACCGCACATGACGGTAATACCTAAGTGCTTCAGAGGTTCAGGTACTTCAACTAATGCCATCTCAGCTAACTCATGCTTTAAAGGGATAATGGGAAGTCGAGAAGCCGAAATAATTTTGTTAATTGCTGAGTAAGTGCAGTTAAAGACGTATTTAGCGCTGACCCTATTCCCTATCCCCAGAGTTGAAAAATACTTCAATCCGGGAAGCCTTGCTGTCTCGTAACTTAATGACTTTAGAAAGGATACTTTTTGGGTAGTGATAACCGTTGTGGACTCTAGCTTGGTCAGTGTAAGATGCACGTTGAAGAAGCTTATTTTCTGGTTAAAATAAAATGACCTTATTCATGTATTTCTTTAGATATAAAGGCATTTTACATCCGAAGAATCCTCCACCAATTAT
The DNA here is from genome assembly GCF_039961915.1 of Trichocoleus sp. DQ-A2. Classification (NCBI taxonomy): domain Bacteria; kingdom Bacillati; phylum Cyanobacteriota; class Cyanophyceae; order Leptolyngbyales; family Trichocoleusaceae; genus Trichocoleus; species Trichocoleus sp. DQ-A2. Next base: position 196,189 of record NZ_JAMPKD010000005.1, on the reverse strand, counting down.
GATAGCTTCGTGCTTTGACTGACTCATTACAGGTACATTTGCTTAACCCTACATGGTTAACGTAGCTTTGACTGGCATTTAACCATGCTACTCATTATGTTACCTTTGTCAGCCGACTTCTCAGCTAACTCCTTTGGTATTACCATCTTCCAGGTGGAAGTTCTTGGATATATCGGCACTTCAAGAAAACGACCCTTACTATCCGGTATTCCACGAATGTCCACAAATCTTCTCTCTTTTAATGCAACTATTAATGATTGCTCGAAGTTACCTATTTCTCTCATTGGATAAGCGGGATTCCCATAAGTAGATAAATCTCGCCAACCAGTCATAAATATTGTTAACATTACTACCATTAATGCTTGACGAAGTAGATTTTTTTTAATACGAAGAGCCATGTCATGAAACCATAAGACTATTAAGAAAATTGCGAGTAAGTTTTGACCATAATAGTATCTGTGAAGTCCTGTAAGTGTGTAATTATTGAACAAGGCGCTGAGGCCTGGTCTAAATACTGCTGCTATAATTGTAAAACTAAGCAATGAATAAAAGCCAAAGACGAATAACCACCGATTTGCTTTGGTTGAAGCTAGGCTGGCAGCAATAATAATTACTATAAAAACGAGAATAGCAACGAAATCATTAAATTTTTCGTAAATTGAGTAAATGATAGGATGAAGCATCGATCTAGCAATAAGCATTTCGATAGCATTGCCTAAAATAAATGGTGAATCTAAAAAATGTCCTGTTGGTTTTGTTCCAGTCATTCCAAAATTAAGCGTAATATAAACTATTTTAAATAAAGCTAGAAAACCAAGGATAACAGCGCTTAAAAAAGCAGGAGTTTTAAAAATAAACTTTAAAGATTTTTTTTCAATTAAAAGCTGCTTTAAATAGGGAATGTAAATTACAGGAATTAAAAGATAAACTACCGGATTGGTTCCAGCACATATAAGTATTATAAAATCGACTAAAAGTATGAAACGCGATCGCTTCATACAAAAGAGGCGATAAACAATTAAAACAAATGCTATATAAACGAATGAATACCCAACGTTTGAAACTCTACCCAGTACTTCAGCATCTGCATCATGTAGCGGAAAAAAGCTAGATACTAACGCCAGTGCAATCAGATATGGCAACCTGATCCAGTCTCCTAATAATAAAAGGGGTAAAGTTGCTACTAAGCCATAAAATATATAAGAAACAAGGGCTATGCTTTGAGGGATGTACAATAAATTATCCGGATATAAAATATTGCTAATTTTTATGGCGATTCCTGCCAAAATAACGTTTCCAAATACATAATAATTTATGTGAGGAGTAAATAAGGTTGACCAAAATCCCTGAGTCAGGATAGGACCAACATAGTCATGTCCATCTTCCGCGTAAAATACAGGGTTTATGAATGGATCGGGGTTGCGGAAGAAAAATATTAGAAATGACACTGCCCAACATCCAATAAACAAAACTAACTGTTTATGATGAGGATGTCTATTGAGCAGATATATTAGGAAATTGAACCACTTTCTTACGTTTAACCCTCTATTTTTCATTGTAAATTAAGTTGATTTATGGTAAAAGTAAGATAGGGAGGCGCTGATAGCTCCTGGAGAATACACTGTTTGATTCAAATTTGTCTGTTTAAATACGGTTGAAGTTATCCTTGGCATCTCTTCAGGCAGAGGAGCTTCCTGAGTTTTATAAATTGGTAAACCAATACTTTCAGGCTGAGAAGTACCAGCAGCAGAAAATGAAATTTCGTAGTGCTTACAGGCACTTTCAGGAAGTGGCTGAAACTTAAGACTAACAAATCTCCAGTCCTTGGCATCACGGGCGTGAAAACTACCCTTACGCTTGAGAATCTTTTTGCCGTCGTCGCCTATTTCACTCAACTGCCAAAATACATCATTTTGTCGGGGTCGCTCGAGCCAGGTAACTACCTGAATATCTATTCTTCCCAAACCATTTAATTCTGCTACGAAAGGTTGTGTCAGATTGGATTTATCCCATAGTTCAATAGCCGTCACTAAGGCAAAAGGTTCGCTAAGCCTAGCTAGTGGTAGCGTTGCAGCTATGCCATTAGGAGCATAGTACTGAAAAATCGCGTTAAACCCCAGTAGTGTCAACAGCCCTATTATTGCTGAATATATAAGCCAGAAGAATATGAGCGCTAACCTATCTTGTGAATTATCCTTAACTCTCATTGTGCATTAAGGTTATTGGATTTGGTAAGGTAGGCATTTTATAGTGTTTCAGCTAGTGCGGGATATAGTTATTTTGGACTAGACTGTGTATTTCCACTGTTGTCGCTGATGGCTTTCTAGTTTTAGCTTTTGTATTATTGTTGGTAAGCCTATTTATTTCCATACCACAATAGCGTTGATACAGAATATAGCTAAGTACTCAGAATTCTTCGATTTCTAACCATCTAAAGCAAACTTTTTTATAGCTTTAGATACTTCTTCATCAGTTGACGGTGCGAGTTCTTTAATTCTCATGCTTTTCTCATAACGGTCTGTAGAAAATGTCCTCACCTCCCACCATGCAGGAACCTTTTCTTTAGGTGGCTTTGAACGATAAATATTCATAAAAACGCCGAACTCCTGAACCACGCCTTTAAAGTATTTGAGGGCAAAATCTAGGCTATGACCACTTCTGTCAATATCCACTAGTGTGCTAGGCAATACTACGTACTTTATCTCATTTAATACCCAAAAGCCTCCAGTTAACTTTTTATAAACTTCGGGAAATAGTACGCACATATGCATATAGTGTTCTTCGTTCAGAAACTGAACATGACTAAATATGAAGGCTCCGTTGCTAAACGCATACGGGGTCCAAATTTCTACGGTTGCTCCCTCACAAGCCACACGACAAATTTCTTGAAAAAACCTGTTTGTATTTGAGATATGCTCCAAGCAATGTGATGAAAAAATATAGTCTACGCTTCCGTTTTCAAAGGGAAGGTCTTCTTTTTCTATATCGACTACATAATCAACGCCAGAATGCTTGCTACTATCTATACCTATAAAGCCCTCCCTCTTATGTGGACCACAACCTATATCTATCTTAATAAGCGATTTTACTGTATTCATTAAAATAATCTCCTAGCTTTATTCGCTCAAGTGAATGTAAGCAAACATTATCAACTTAAACTTTAGCAAATTTGCTCACGTATAATCCCTCTCTACTGCGATTTTCTATACCAGGAACATTTAACATAAATTGATGAATTCGTGCTAATTCAACCGACCAATCCTGGTGATAATTCATCATATACTCAACTGCATTCTTTTTAATGTGTGCAAATTCGTCATATTTATCAATTGCCAGCGAGATCGTTTCAGCAAGACAGGATGCACTTGGATTGGAAAGAAGACAATTTTCACCATCACGCAACAGCCATCGGGTACTCGGATTTACATTTGAAACCACTAACACACCGCATGCCATCATTTCAAAAGGTAAGTAAGATGGATGTCGTGTCATCATCATTGAAAGTCCAATATGACAAGAACGATAGAGATGTCCTGTTGCTTCATAATTTAACAACCCTAGATTCTCTAGTACTCCCCCCAATCCATAGTCTTCAGGCTTCCAATTTGCCCCAGCTGATAAAATTTCCACACCAGAACCATAACGTTTCTTTAGCTGACGCATTGATTCAACTGCTAATTCAAAACCATTGCGTGGATGTCCTGGTCGCCCATAAAAAAAGACACGTTTCGGCTGGTCATTCTTCTTTAAACTATTTTCACTATAGAAAACATTAGTATCGATACAAGGAGTAAAGTGAACTGATACTCCGTCGTATTCGATCTCGTATATTTTCTTCAAACTTATAGTATTAGCAATCCCATAGAATCCAAATCGGTATGTAGCTTCAGCTTGAGCATAGGTGGAGCCAGCGGGATAGAATAACGGTTCAAAGTCCTGAATAAAATAAAATTTCAACCCCGTATTTTGTACCTTTAGCAGAACATAGGCAGTTGTCCAAAGTGTAGCGATTGAGAAATCTGATACTGGTATGTTCTGAATTGCTTGGGCAGAGTTGAGGATTATCACCTCTGCGCTCTTTAAAGCCGGAAATACCTTCGTAATTTTTTCAGCTACAGCATCAGCATTTATATCACCACAAATCAAGAATCTCTGGTGCATCCCTCCCTTTTGGAATAAATAATCCGCAGTGCGGAGTATTGTCATCACTCCACCATAGAAAGCATTCTCAAAAGATGGCAAATACCAATTCACACTGTGAGTGCCTGATTTGCTAACTCTTTCAGGATGTTGTTGAAATTCCGAGATATCTGCGTATGAAAAATCAATAACTCGTGCCAGTGCAGTAGCATCTCTACTATAGCTATCTAAAGGTAACAATGTCTGATTAATTACTTTCTTTAGAAACGCTTTAATTCTCATAAATGTTTTCCATTTTTCAATCTTAATTTCAAGGGAGCAACTGAATCAAAAGCAGGATGAAAATAGGGATCATCAGCTAAAGATTCATGAAATTCTGGAATATCATCGTTGGGTAAATCTTTCAAGAATGCTCGCGCGTGTGGATTTACTAAACCACGTTTATTTTTACGGCGACTAGCTTGACACAGTTTTATCATTGCAGACGATAAAGAAGATACATTTGTAGGTAATCCATCTAAGGTCAAGTAATGGTCATAACTAAACGCCACAGCTTTAGGAGAGCTTGCAGTGCAATTTCTATACCATAGCGCTCCCCCAAAAATTTCCCAAGAATATAAGTTCCTACCACGCAATAGCGGGGAGCCATTTCCGTATTGATCAACAATTATTCCTGCTTCAACAACAATATTTTCCTCTGTTAAGATGAGCGCTGTAGCAAATCCAATATTTGGATGACTGAGAACCCAACCACTTAATTCTTGTATCCATCCTTCTTGAAATCTAGTAATTTCACCTGATACAAACAAAACTACGTCAGTCGGTTCTTTTTTCGCAGCTTTTGCTAAAGTTTCTAGCTTATTCTCTCTGAATATCAGCCACTCAATAGGCAAGTTGGTATTTTTGATGATAGTGTCTCGTTCGCTCTTTTGTGAGTTATAACTAGACTCTGGTAAAACTACTTTCGCTGTATGAATACTAGAATCAGCAAACGATGAAACTGCACGAATGCAACTAGATAAAGACTCCCAAGGAACGTCACCATCAATAATAATTGTTACCTTGGCGGGCGGAGTTTGCCATTCTAATCTAAAACCGGATTCTGGGTGTGGTGAAACGGTTGCTGGCAATTGTGTTCGACTTAGATGGTCTTGGATAGTCCGTAATTGTGCTTCAAGGGCATAGGGCTTAGAATCTATCCCTAGAGAAGTAGAACCCTGTATTATGCGCCAGTGATAAAGAACACTATTAATCCGAGCAATACGTGATGTTTGTTCTGTAATGCGAAAAAATATATCCCAGTCTTGCGCTCCATCTGTCTCTGGACGAAAGCCGCCAATACGCTCCACAAGTTCACGACGAGCAACACATAAATGAGTTAAATAATTAGCCGAATATAAAATTTCTGGACTCCATTCGGGTTTTAATAACAGCCGTGACCTTACTTTACTATTTGCACTCACACAATCTTTGTCTGAATATAGGAAGTCTAAGTTTTGCTGCTCGTTTAATTTTTTTATTACTTCATAGAAAGCCGAAGGTGCTAATAAATCATCATGATCTAGTAGTACTATAAATTCACCTGAAGCCAGCTTTATAGCAGCATTAGAGTTACCAGAAATCCCTTGGTTTTCTAGCATTATAGTTAGCCGCACTCTTTGATCTTGTAAACTGAGCGCTTCTAGGTATTGACTTGTTTGCAAATTGCCGATATCAGCAAAGGCAATACATAACTCCCAGTTAGTGTAAGTTTGGTTTAAAACACTATTCAGGGTTTCTTCAAGAATAAAAAATGGCACTTTATATACTGGAAGAATCACACTAAGCAGGGGTTTGTACTTAAATGACAGAGCTTTATTTTTTTGTTGTTTAAGCTCCTCATCATTAGGTTCGTAGTCATTGATCCATTCTGTATATTCTGGAGGCTCTGCCAAACTCTGTAAAATTTTAGCTACTAATGTATCCGTCAAATAACTTCTAGTGTGGAAGCTCGTCATCCGATGTATTAAAAATTTAGCGGTACGTTGAGTAAATATGTAAAATCCTTCATTACGTATAACAAAAATACTTTTATTAGAAAGTCTTACAAAGGGAAGCAGTACAGAGCTTATGCTTTTTTTGAACTTAAACCATATTGTTCGTAGTTTCCAAAACTTACTGGTTTCCATTGAAGCAACAATACTCAGCGAGTGTTGCAGTTCTGCTTGAGTTTGATGCAACTGCGACTGCGAGTGTTGCAGTTCTGCTTGAGTTTGATGCAACTGCGACTGCGAGTGTTGCAGTTCTGCTTGAGTTTGATGCAACTGCGACTGCAAGTGTTGCAGTTCTGCTTGAGTTTGATGCAACTGCGACTGCGAGTGTTGCAGTTCTGCTTGAGTTTGATGCAACTGCGACTGCGAGTGTTGCAGTTCTGCTTGAGTTTGATGCAACTGCGACTGCGATCGCTCAATTGACTTAACGAATAGCATTGACTGTGGGATTGAATTCAGAAATCTTGTGAACTCATCAAAATTTCCGCTCGCAACCAGCTTAGTTCTTTCTTGAAACTCCCAATCCAACAAAGCAAACCTATTAAATTCTTCTGCATTTATATCCAACTCAACTAACTGTAGACAAAAATTCAGAAAAGACCTAAATGATTTATCTGGCTGTAAAATATCCCATCCGGCATCTATCCATAAGTAAGCCCAGTTGTAAATCCCAAGAAACCCCCTAAATAATATAAATTTAATAGGAAGCCGAGCTAAATAACTCCACTCTCTATCAATGTAATTAAGAGCGCCTTTTGGCGTTACTATCAAATTCCACGGAGTACAATCCACGTAATTACCAGGTAACTCGGTTTTGCTTCCCAGACATCTTTGGGCTTCTTTAACCAAGAACTTATACCAAATATTAATACACGATTTCAAAAACTCTTCATCTCCCGAAGCCCTAAACCTGATTGCTTGAATTATTTGCTCAATGAGTGTTGTACCACTCACAATTTGTGTGGATTCATTGGCATAGTGTTTCAATTCTTTTGTTGGATCTGTTTCTTGCTCCAGTGTCAGTTCAGTATAGATAGGTTCTCGTTTCAAAAACAACGAACCATCACTTCTATTCCTGCGTAAACAGAGTTGAGTCATGAACTCCTTACTACGCATCACATTGTACTTCCACACGATCGCTTCTGGATCTAGGAATTTTTCTGAGATTAATTTGCCTCCACTAGCTAATACTAAAAACGAATTGCTTACTTGAGACAAAAAGCCATTAGCTTCTATCTGTTTAGTCACCAAAAATTCTTCGAATATCTCTATTTTGCGATTACTATAATCTCTAGAATTTACATATCCCAGCCAGTTATACAAAAAGGGTGTTGAGTAATGCGGGCTAGTTTCGTTTAATCTAATAACAACGTCAGGAAGCTTGTAGTCTGGAAAAGGATACAGAAAATCAATATCTGTAAAACCAGATATTTTCAATAGTTTCTCTAGTTCCTGCTTTCCAAAAGTTCTTACTAAGCTACCACTACTATAACCTTCTAGCCCATCAAATAGTATGCCCGTATGATCTTCAGAGCATCCGGCAAAGTATTTTAACCCCAGTTTGTTCTCAATTGCTAAAATCAAGATCCCATCATTTTTTAAATGCCGTTTTGCTATTTCCAAAGCTTGCTGTTGCGGGTTTCCGGAATTAATGTATTGTCCGCTATACTCTAATACACCAATCAAAGTAACTACATCAAATTTTTCATTGAATTCAATGTTTTGGAAGTTCCCATGAACTATTTGTACATTTTCCAGATCCCTACATCTTAGAGCAGCAATATTTGCTCGCTTGTCACTACCCTCGACAGCAATAACTTTATCAACGTTCTCCCCTAAATATCGAGTAATAGCTCCACAGCCTGCACCCAATTCTAGTATCGAGCTACCTTTATTTAGCAGTATAGGACGAAGCAAATTACTTCGCTTAGGACTGAGATGATACTCAGAAGGCCAATTACGTATGTACCCAACTAGTTCAGAAGAATGACATCTGAGATCTGAGACTTTTTTAAGGCAATTCTCCAAATAAGCTTCTTCCTCAGAGCCATCTGAATAATTGAATACAGAGTAATTTCGCTTTGGTAACCAAAGGTTCAATTCCTGAAATCTAAAAAAATCCTCTGGATAATTCATTTAAAGACTCTAATACTTACTACTTTCAAGAGTAGCCTTTTCAATGGAAAAATTAATCCGACTCTGAAGATTTACTATGCCGCCACTCATATCGTCTCCCAGTTGAGTCACTTTTATTTGGACAGCATCATATCTACGATCTATTGGACTTAGCCTTCCTTGAGCAAGAGAGACAAAGCCAAAAGAAATAAAGTAGTCACCTGGACAAAGCATCAGGTGTTGTTCAAATGACACATTAACCAAGTTTCCAGGCTTTAAATTTGGCACATTTATCTTCTGGGCATACGTATTGGTGATATATATATCTTCACCCCTACAATCTTTTATTGTCATAGCAAACACTGGAGCTTCTAAAAACTCTTTAATCAAAGCTTCAATACTAACAACTACTTTCTCACAAGAAAGGAAAGTTTTGGTTGTTTCCCCGTTACTATTTTTAGTAATAATTTTTATGATTTCCCCCCGTCCATCACCATATCTATACTCTAACTTTTCTTTCTTTCGTTCTGGAGCGGCAGGTAATATCAATTCTTTATTTGGTATTTCTCTGAATTCTCTCACCTCTTCATCGGGAAACATAATTTTTGTATAATGATTAATTACTTGATTCGGTATTCCCTCCAAAATCTTTTGACCTGAATTTAAAAGAATAGCATTATTACAATAACGTTTTACGGAATTTCCATCATGGGAAACAAATAAAATTGTTATGCCTTTTTCCTGAAATTCTTTAAATTTCAAAAAGCATTTAAATTGAAATTTAATATCACCTACGGATAAAGCTTCATCAACAATTAGAATATCTGGTTCAACATTGATTGCAACAGCAAAAGCCAACCTGATAAACATACCGCTTGAATAAGCCTTAACGGGTTGTTCTATAAAATCTCCAATTTCAGCAAATTCAGCAATTGTATCAAATTTGTCTTCTATTTCTCTTTGACTTAAGCCTAATAATCTTCCATTAAAAAATACATTCTGCCGCCCGGTAAATTCAGGGTTAAAACCACTTCCTAATTCCAGCAACGCTGCAACCCGACCATTGACTTGTATATCTCCTGTAGTTGGCGTTAGCGTCCCGGCAATAATTTGTAGGAGTGTACTTTTGCCAGAACCATTTTGCCCAACAATTCCTAGTGTTTGCCCTTTTGGCACCTCCAAATTAATATCTCGCAGCGCCCAAAATTCATTAGCTCTAATCTTACCGGGCAGCAATAAATCTTTTAACCGATCTACGGGATGCCCATACAGCTTAAAGCACTTCGAGACGTTCTTCAGCGAAATCGCAATCTCACTCATTACACCACTGCTGCCAACACCACAACTCACAAACTCAATCACAACCTAAAGTACATCAGCAAATGCCGGACGTAACCTTTGATACGCCCCTAATCCTCCCAAAAATATTAATAGACAAATTAAAGACGCCACACCCCACTGTGCCCAGTGATTCATCTCTCCCACTAATACTAAATCTCTATAAACTTCTGCCAGCGTCGCCACTGGATTCAACCAAAATACCCAACCTCTCCACGGTTCTGGAATCTGCTTTGCTGGATAAACAATAGGTGTCAAATAGAATAAAAAATTTAAGATAACTAATAATGTTTGCGGAATATCTCGCAAAAAAACTGTTAGAGCTGCAGTAAAATACCCCAACCCAGCTGTCAACATTAGCTGCGGTAGCCAAACCAACGGCAGCAGCCATAACGTAGCGTGTATTGTTTGGGATGTCAATGCCACTAAAAGAATCAATGCCATCAAGCCTAATGTACTCTCAATGAACGTTGACAGCACGGGTACTAGGGGCAATAAAGCTAGCGGAAACACGACCTTCTTCACCAAATTTGGCTGCCCCACCACCGAACCTGCTGCCTGGGTAAGGCCACTGGTAAAAGCAATCCAGAGAAGCAACCCGGCAAATAGCCATAACCCAAAGGTAATGTTATTCTCTGGCAATCCCTTCAGGGTCAGCTTTATCTTCAATACAATTGAGAAAACATAAGTGTAAATCAGCAACTGTGACAGCTGATTGACCAAAGGCCACAAATTGCCTAGAACCGAACCCTTATATCGCGCTTCCAAATCCCGCCGCACCAGGGTTCTCAACAAGTCTAGCTTTGCCCACCATAGGTCATTAACCGGAAGCAAACGCCTCACCCTGCCAGCTTTGCGAACAACTGCTTTCATCGACTTCAACAAATCCCGCTACTCTCTCACAACCAAAACACGAAGCCACTTTTTTCTATGAAGCTGAGTCAAACCTTAGAGTTCCCATTGCCGCTTTTTGGCATTTGTTGGATTTTGTAACAAGTCTAGTCTATTAAGTTAAAGATGATATAGGAAATTTGCTGCAATACAAGCAGAAGTTTTGCGAGTGGCAGCTTCTGCCGAGGTAAAGCTTAGCAGCCTCAAGGTCATCTTGGTGCTACGCCAAAGCGGTAGAGCAACTAGAGTTCGGGTCTAAATACCGTCCTTGGGTATTGATTCAGAGGTGATCTGAACCAAAAGAAAACGATGTCCTAAGAGGACGACCTTCGGTTCACCACCACTTAAGCAAACCAATCTCCGAGGTTTTGCCCTAAACTGTGGAATGATTCGGAATGGTTCATTTGCATCGGAGCAGCAATGGAGATCGGTCAGAAAGTAAAAGTATACCGCCTCAGAGACAGGGTTTCTCCCGCCGTTGTTAATAAACTGGGGAAAGTTGGCACCATCAAAGGCTACAAAATGACGGATGGTAGTGGCGTTGGGGTCGTCGTGCAATTTGACGACAACTCGACCACTTGGTTTTTTGAAGATGAACTGAAACCCGCACAATAAGAACAGATGGCCCTGATTTTAACGTTTTTGGGCAAAGGCGGCACGGGTCGCACCACAGTCGCGATCGCAGCCGCCAAACAACTGGCAAGCAAGGGAGCGCGAGTGCTACTTGCCGGACAAGACCCCGGCCCCACCCTCGGATTGCTCCTGGGGGCGTCCCCTAGCCCTGATCCCCAGGAACTGGCTCAAAATTTACAGGTAGTACAGTTCCAGTCTGCCGTGCTACTCGAACGCAGCTGGGAAGAAGTCAAAAAACTGGAAGCGCAGTATCTACGGACGCCTCTGCTGAAAAATGTCTACGGTCAGGAGTTGGGCGTTCTGCCAGGGATGGACAGCGCCCTGGCTCTCAACGCCATCCGCGAGTACGAAGCCAGTGGCAAGTATGACGTAATCATCTACGACGGCAGCGGCGACCAGACTACCCTACGGATGCTGGGGATGCCAGAGATACTCAGCTGGTATATTCGCCGGTTCCGAAAAGTCGTGGAAGATTCCGACCTGTGGAGAACTGTTTCGCCGTTCATTCAACCCATTAGCAGCGCTGTTCTCAATGTGTCATGGAGTGGGGATAACTTTGCCCAACAGCCCACCAATGAGGTGAACAATCTGCTGGAGCGAGGGAGAGCCGCAGTCGCCGATCCTAACCGCGTTGCTGCCTATTTGGTGACGACGAGTGCGCCAACTGCTGTTGCGACTGCCCAGTATTTTTGGGGCAGTGCCCAACAAGTCGGACTGACCGTGGGAGGCGTTCTGCTCAACCAAGAGTCGGACACAGAAGCCATTTCGGCAAACTTTACCCCTCTTGCAGTCAGCTCCCTTCCCAGCTCACCACCGGGTGACTGGCAACCGCTAATCGACGCCCTCCCGGATTTGCGTCAAGTATCGGGGCTGCCCAAACCTATCGAGATTGACATTCCAGCTCGTCAGGTACGTCTATTCTTGCCTGGTTTTGATAAAAAGCAGGTAAAACTCACCCAATACGGCCCTGAAGTCACCATCGAAGCCGGAGATCAGCGGCGCAATATCTCCTTACCCCCCCAGTTGAGCGGTCAACCCGTCAAAGGCGCTAAATTTCAAAATAGTTACTTGGCGATTTCGTTCTAATTGGTCATTGAGAATTGGTAATGGGTGATGGGTACTTGATAATGACCATTACCCGTTACCCATTACCTATTACCTATTACCCATTAGCAAATGACAACCGACAAACAACAAACAACCGATAACAACCCATCTGAGCGGAGTGCGAAAACTCGTCAACTGCTGGGCATGAAAGGTGCGGCTCCTGGCGAGACTTCTATCTGGAAAATTCGCTTGCAGTTGATGAAGCCGATTACCTGGATTCCCTTGATTTGGGGCGTTGTCTGCGGTGCGGCTTCTTCCGGTGAATACACTTGGACGCTGGAAAATGTCCTGAAAGCCGCTACTTGTATGCTGCTATCGGGACCTATTTTAGTTGGGTATACCCAAACTTTAAATGATTTTTACGATCGCGATATCGACGCGATTAACGAACCCTACCGTCCGATTCCCTCTGGTGCCATTTCTGTTCCCCAAGTGGTGACGCAAATTTTGGTACTGTTATTTGCGGGGTTAGGGCTTTCCTACGTTTTAGATAGATGGGTGGGGCATGATTTTCCTACCATCACCTGCATTGCCTTGGGCGGCACGTTCCTCGCCTATATTTACTCTGCGCCACCGCTGAAGCTGAAGAAAAATGGCTGGCTGGGTAATTACGCACTGGGTGCCAGTTATATTGCTCTCCCCTGGTGGACGGGTCACGCGCTGTTTGGGGAGTTAAACCCTACGATTATGATTCTGACGCTGTTCTACAGTTTGGCAGGGTTAGGAATTGCGGTGGTGAATGACTTCAAGAGCGTTGAAGGCGATCGCCAACTCGGTCTACAATCGCTTCCGGTGATGTTTGGTGTTGGCACGGCTGCATGGATATGCGTGCTGATGATCGATATCTTTCAAGCTGGAATTGCCGCGTATTTGATAAGCATCCACCAAAATCTTTATGCGGCAATCTTGATATTACTCATCATCCCCCAAATCACTTTTCAGGATATGTATTTTCTGCGCGATCCCCTGAAAAATGATGTGAAATATCAGGCAAGCGCTCAACCTTTCCTAGTTCTAGGAATGCTTGTTGCTGGTTTGGCGTTAGGTCACGCCGCTTATTAGTAGTAGCGCGTCTAGCCTAGAATGCTTGGTTAAACAAATGCCCGAAAGCTTACATTTCAAGCTTTTCAGGTCTGAGTAAGCCCACTAAATTAGACTGGACGCGCTACTACTTTTGCTTGTAAGAATTTGTTGGTAAGCTTTAATCGTTGTTTGAGCGATCGCTTTCCAACTGTAATTTTTCAAAGCGTACTCTTGGGCATTTATTCCCCGCCGTTGTCGTTCCGAAGCATCAGCAAGCGAATCGCGCAATTGTTTAGTTAAACTCTCTACATCACAGGCGCAAACCCAGCCAGCTTCTGCTTGTTGAATTTCCTCCCAGATATAAACTTGGTCAGAAATTATCACTGGGGTTCCGTTACACATCGCCTCGGCTACAGCAATGCCAAAGTTTTCGTAGTAAGAAGGGAGGACGAATAAATCGGCATCTTGTAGTAAGGCAGTTTTCGACTCACCAGTTACAAATCCGGTTATAGTAGTGCGATCGCGTAAAGGTGACGCTTGCAACTGTTCTCGAATTTTGTTCTCATAAGCTGGATCTTGCGGATTTCCACCTGCCAGCACAAAGTGAAAATCAGCACCCTCTTCTAAAAGTTTTTCCAAGGCTGGAATCAGTAAATTTAGCCCTTTTTTCGGGTCAATCCGAGACATAAACAGCAGCAAAGGCTGAGTCTCCGGAATGCCTAATTTCCTTCTAGCTTGACCTTTCGGTAGGATTGCTGGCTGCTTTACGCCTAAGGGAATTACCACATCCGGCGTTGAAGTTCCGAAGCGTTCGGAAATCTTAGCTTCTTGGGGGCTGGTGAAGTGAATTCCCGCCGCACCTGCTAAATTGGGACGTTCTAGCAGTGCCGCGTAAATCTGCTTCAACTGCTTCTTCTTGCGTAAGTCTGAGGGGTCTAGCGTCCCCAGAGGACGCATTAAATAGGGTAAATGACGCGATCGCGCCACAGTCGCTGCCGCCGTGCTTACAGGCGAAAACAAAGCGTGGATATGAGCTAAATCAAATTCAGCCGCATGTCCTGCTAACCAGCGCAACAAATCCAGGGAAAACTTATAGCGCCGGAACGGGGAACAGGGGAAATAACGCACCTGATAGCCATTTTGTTCCACCGGACGGTCAAGAGGCACATCCAAGGGCGGCTGACCGACATCTCCGTTGCTATTTGTTGTTAATACTGTCACCTCCACCCCTTCAGATGCCAGTGCCTCTGATAGTCCCAGAACCATCTGACTGGGACCCCCATAAACTAAAGAAATCGAAGGGACAATTTGTAAAATTTTCATTTTGTTTGTCAGGCGTCAGGTGTCAGTTGCTAAGGACTACTGACTCTTGACTAACTGTTTATAAAAATCTAATTGCTGCTTGGCTAATGCAGTATTTGTATATTGCGCGATCGCTCGTTCATAACCCAGCTTACCCAACTTCTGGGCTAAATCTGGTTGTTCCATCAATTGCCCCAGGCAATTTTGCAAAGCTGCTGCATCTTTCTCTGGAAAGATTAACCCCGCATCTCCAATGACGTGCGGAATTTCCCCGGAATCAGAACCAATTACAGGAACTTGGCAAGCCATCGCTTCAATCAGCACATGACCAAACTGTTCTTTCCAACCAGCGGCAGTCAAAGTTTTAAACTTATAAGTTGTTTCTGAAGGTAACACTAGCGTATTCATCAGGTTGATATAGCAGGGAACTGCGTCATGAGGAACGCTTTCCACCAAAATCAATTTATCTTTAATCCCCGCCTCAGCGGCTTGTTCTAGTAGTACCGATTGCAAGGGGCCGCGACCGAGTAAAAGCAATTTCCAGGGGCGTGACTGCAAGCCTTTCAACGCTTGCAACAGCGTCAGCAGACCTTTTTCTTCCACAAACCGCCCCACAAACCCGACTACAAATTCATCCGGTTGAATCCCCAGTTTTGCTGCCAATTCTGGCTGCGGTGTTGGTGAGAACAATCTCTCATCTACACCCAGCTGCGGCATCACCTTGCTAGGGCCGTCGTAGCCACGCTGCCGCAATATATCCACACCATCTTGATTTCCAGCAATCAGTCCGTGAGTGTGTCGTAGGTTATAAGCTTCTAGCAAGGAAACCGGAAATTTTAGTTCGTAGGGTAAGTTCCACCAGGTAAAAAACACATTTTTTGCCTTCAGCCCCAACAGTCGATTGAGCGTAATCAGCTGAGCATAACCTAAAGCTTTTGAACCCTGTTCCACTTGAATAATCTGGGGTCGAAACTGGCGCAACAATGAAATCAAGTCAGCCCCAAAGGTAAGCATTCCCTGGTTGTTCTGGCTGAAATTAGAAACTGGCACGATTTGAAAAGAGCCTTCTTGACGCAGCTGAGTTTCAATCGTCTTATTTTGGACACCCCCAGGCTGCCACCGGCGCGGCACGACTACAGTTACTTCAATTCCGGGTTCCAGTTGAGCTAACGCCCTTAGTTTCTCGCAGTTGAGGTCAACGATATAAGTGTGACTGGCAACCAAAATCCTCATCGCGCAACTCCTAGTAGCGAAAATCTTTTTTTAACGCAAAGGAGCGCCAAAAAGGTTCGCAGAGAAAATTTTTCTTTGCGTTTACTTTGCGTTCTTTACGTTGAAATTCCATCTTGACGAGTATAAACTTGACCGTCTTCCCAACTTGACTGGATAACTGTACCAAGTGCGTTGAAAAAGCCTAAAGTGTAGGAGACAAAGCGAGTCAAAATTTTTAACGGGGAGCCGCTTTTGTTGCATGGAGGATGCCCCAGTACGTGACAGTCAAAAAGCTTAGCGAAGAATCGCAGGCATTGACTTGGGGTAAGGTTTTTAAGTCCCAGCAGGAAGTGGTTGTGATAGAAGGTAAGTTGGTACTGGAGCGATCGCGTACTAATATCGTGACAGCCGCCTGTTTCTTCTCCTAGGTGAACTAAATCAGCATCGGGGTCATACCAAATCTGATACCCCGTCTGCCGCAACCTCAGACAAAAATCCGACTCTTCGCGCACCGCACTACCTCGAAACCGCTCATCAAAATGCAGTCCGTGCTTGGTAAAGATTTCTCGCCGGAAGGACATATTGCAGCCTCTGGCAGTGAGAACGCGCTGCGGCTTCACTGTATGCACTAAGTCAATGTGGTACCAAGCAATTCCAGGGTCCATCGCTTCTGGGGGCAAATCCTCAATCGTCAACTTATTGCCGGAATCTTCCAACTTCATCCGGTCAAATACTCGCCCCGCTACCGCACCCACTTCCGGGCGCTCTAAATAATTGCGGACATGAGCCTCTAAATATCCAGGCTTTAGCAAGACATCATCATCCAGAAATAACACAATTTCCCCAACTGCCCGCCGTACCGCATAATTTCGGGCACCCGGTAAACTTGCCCAATCTACGCGAAACCAACGAATTTTACCGCTGTTTGCCAACTCCTCAAGATACGCTTGAGTTTCTGGCTGGTGCGTAGCGGTTTGATCGACCACCAGCACTTCAAAGGCTGGGTAGTCTTGCAGCAAGACATCTTTGAGCGTGTCTCGCAAAGGTTCTTCACGTCCGTAAGTGGGGATAATTACCGAAATCAAAGGCTTCACGGTTTACTGCTCCGAAATGCAATTGAATAGTGAGCGATCGCTGCCTTAATTATGTGGCAGGTACCGGGCTTGTTTTACCGACAGTACGCCTTCCAGATGATTTGCGGCGTCCTTTCTTCTTCGTTTTAGCCTCATCATTTTCCTCCTCTGCCAATCGCTTCTCTTGTTCCTGCTTATCTATTTCTGGCAATTTAAAAATAACACCGGCAAAAAACCAGTAATAAATTGCCACCTCGGTATCCAAGGGATACCAGTAAGTGTTATAACTTAGCACTAAAATCAAAACCCAAAAACTGGCACCAAAACTGCGTAAACTTTTGTCTTTCACCGAGCGGTAAATTTTGAAAGTAATCGCTGTCAAGCAAGTCACGAAAACTAGAAACGCCAACGTGCCTGCCGGGCCAATTTCGTATAGAACCTTAGGGTAGTAAGTTTCAACCAGCGCTGCATCACCAAAAATTCGGGTGGAATTGGTAGCCGTTCCCAAACCGCGTCCCAAAAATCCCCGCTGTTTCTTCATTGCCCAATTAAATTGCTCCACAATAAATGCTTGGGGAGGTGAAGCATTCCAGCGGCTGACAAAACTATCGATCCGCTCCTGAATTAAAGCTGGGTTGGCAGCGGCGGCGATACTCAACACCACACCTAGCCCGACTCCAACGGGGATAAACCGTTTGAGGTTCGCTACTTGTCCTGTAAGCACCAGCAGCAGTACGAAGACAACGGGAACCAGCGACAGGGCAATTCTTTGACCAGAAATCACCGCATTGGCAAAGACAAGTGCCATACCGACTAAACCACCAATCCGCCAGAAAAACGAAGTGTCACAGAAGGCAGTTGCAAAGGTAAAAAAGGCGTTGGAAATCAGGAACCATGCCCAGTGCCAAGGAGAGACAAACGTACCTGGTAAGCGAATCATCCCGACTTCCGGGCTGTAAACCAAAGCGCCACCGACAAAACACTTGGCATCCAGGGTTGCCTTAAATAAAGCATCAGCAACCAGTCCTCTGGTACCAGCACATCTACCGCTAGTCAGCATCGAGTACTGAATAAAGCCAAGGATACAGCAGATGATGGCGAGAACCAGATGCATTCGTGTCAGGAAGAGCAATTCCTTTTTTGTCCGAATCAGATAGTAGGCACAAAAAGCCAGGGGAACATACCCCAGAAAAACTTTTAGACCCAAAACTCCCTGCAAAAAGGGTTGTCCCGACCTACCGCCCGAAAATTGTAGGAAGCCGTTAACAAGAAACAGCGTCAGCCCAGAAAAGACTAACAGAATGTACAAGCTCGGCTTGATCTCTTTGGAAATCAGGATGGGTAGCTTTTTCCTTTGACAGTCCTTTACTAGAGCAATCAATGCGGGAATATAGATTCCATCTTTAGCCAGCTGGAATACAGGATTCCCGCCGCCAATCCAGTAGGTGACGGTGCCATTAATCGGTAGGTAAAGGAGGAATGCCCATAGGGCTTTACGGGGATATTTGTAGGAAAATCCCAGAGCCGGAATTGCTAAAGAGGCTAAGGCTGCTTTTGGTCCAGCGGCGAGAAACAGGAAGATAGCAAGAACGGCGGCAATCCCCACGCTGGCAAAGGCAAATTGAGTGAATTCTTTTCGCGCCAGCTGCGCCTTGCGCTTTTGGGCTAACTGCTCCTTAAGACTTAGGGTTGGCGTTTGAGACTGCTGTTTTGTATTTTTAGACTTTTTGGATTTTAGCTTTGATTTCGGCATGGGGGAGCTTGAAGCTGCCGGTACCCATCGATTTTGGCATACATGATTTGAGATGCGTGGATTAGCGATCGCATCCACCTATCCACGCATCTCTTTCTCAAAATCACGCCAGATGTTGTTCGACGGCGAGAACCAGCTGTTCTGTCCAGTGATTTGTTAAGTCGGCACTGGCGGCTTCCACCATAACTCGGATGACGGGTTCGGTGCCAGAGGCGCGAACTAAAATTCTTCCTTGGTCTCCCATCGCTGCTTCCGCTTGAGCGATCGCATTTGTCACAGCGTCGCACTCTTGCCAGCGCCGTCTCTTTTCGCGGTCTTCCACCCGCACATTTCGCAGCAGCTGCGGATAAGTCTGAAAGCTTCCATCGATCAGTTCCGAGAGGGATTGCCCAGTGCTATGCACCAGTGCTGCTATATGTAAAGCGGTCAGCAAGCCATCTCCAGTGAGACTGTAATGGTGGCAGAGGATATGTCCTGATTGCTCGCCGCCCAGCTTTCCTCCAGTCCGGAGCATTTCCGCCTGTACGTACTGATCGCCAACGGCTGTCCTGACGAAAGAACCGCCAAGCTGTTTCCAGGCGCGTTCAAAGCCCAAATTCGCCATGACGGTCGCCACGATCAAATCTCCAGGCAACTGTCCAGCTTGCCTCAGGGTATTGCCCCAAAAATAGAGGATATAGTCGCCGTCAACGACGCGACCTTGGGCATCGACTGCCATGACTCGGTCGGCATCTCCATCAAAAGCAAAGCCTAAGTCAGCACCATACTGCTTGACGGCTGACTGGAGGGAGCCGAGGTGAGTCGAACCGCAATTTACATTGATGCGATCGCCGTCGGGACGATCGTGCAAGCAGATGACTTCTGCCCCCATCTCTTGAAACACCGCTGGTGCTAGATGAACCGCTGCGCCCCAAGCCAGATCCAGCACGACTCGCAACCCTTTTAGCCCGATCCCTGGTGCGAGCGATCGCTTCAGCAAGTCCAGATAATTTGTCACTAACTCCGGTCGATGATAATGCTGTCCCCAGCTACCATTCAACGTGGCGAAATTCGCCCTTCCTCTTAAAGCCGCTTCAATGTCCTGCTGCAATGCGGGGGGTAGCTTTGTACCATCCGATCCAAAAAACTTGATTCCGTTATCTTCTGGCGGATTGTGGCTAGCAGAGATCATCACCCCGCCTACGGCTTGGGAGGCGCTGGTGAGATGAGCCACGCAGGGAGTCGGGCATAGCCCTAGATTCCACACTTCCAGTCCCGCTGACGTTAAACCAGCGGCAAGCGCCATTGCCAGCATATCGCTAGAGTTTCTAGAATCCTGCCCTAAAATCACCGGCCCTGAGGTGGTTGCCGATGCCCGCAGCACTTGACCTGCCCAAAAGCCCACTTGCAAGGCTAGGGATGCACTCAACAATTCTCCAGCTTTTCCGCGAATGCCATCGGTGCCAAACAGGGGAGTCGTTGGCAACGCGAGGAAACTGGAAGCAGGATTATTACCAATCCGGATGCCTGGTTGCTCTACCTCAGTCACAGGACTAGAGAGCTGAGGACGGCTTGGGGATGAAACCATATTTTTAAACCACTCCAACACACAACACACTTACAGTGGAGGATAGCACCTTCCGGAATAACCCAAACCTCTCTTAGGGTCTGCCGTTGGCTTGCTCTAGCTCAAGGCGGCTGCTGAGTGCGATCGCATTCGGATGTTTGCTGGGCAAGACCAGTGCAAACTCAGTTCCCTTCCCCAGCTGCGAATTCACCTCAATTTTGCCTTGATGCTTTTCCATAATTTGGGCGCAAATTGCCAGTCCTAGCCCAGTACCTTTTCCCGCAGGCTTAGTCGTGAAAAAAGGATCGAATAGTTTGTTTTGAATATCTGGGGGAATACCGAGACCGTTATCTTTAATCCGCACTCGTACAAACCCGGGATTTTCTGTTTCTATTTCCGTCTGAATCAAAATCTGCGGGCTGGGTTGCTGGCTTTGCTCAAGCAAGGCGTCAATCCCATTGCTCAAAATATTCATAAATACCTGGTTCAGTTGCGCTGGATAACACTCAACTAAAGGCAACTCTCCATATTGCTTAGTTACTTCAATGCCGCGTTTAAGGCGATGGTTGAGAATCAATAAAGTGCTGTCAATTCCTTCATGAATGTCAACTGGTTTCATGTCCGCTTCGTCTAGGCGAGAGAAATTTCGCAAAGACAGCACGATTTGACGGATGCGCTCAGTTCCCATCTTCATCGAAGAGAGTATTTTCGGCAAATCATCAGCGACAAATTCCAGGTCAAATGCTTGAATTTGAGCTTGGATTTCCGGGGCGCTGTTGGGATAATGTTGCTGGTAAAGATCGACCAGAGCGAGTAAATCCTGCGTGTACTCGCTGACGTGGCTCAAGTTGCCGTAGATAAAGTTAACTGGATTATTAATTTCATGAGCCACTCCTGCTACCATTTGACCCAAACTAGACATTTTTTCCGTTTGAATCAAACGGGCTTGAGTTTGCCGGAGATCGTGCAAAGTATGGCTGAGTTCACCAGCTTGAGACACTAACTCAGCATTCAGTTCTTGCAAATGAGCACGAACTGCTTCTAGCTGCTCATTTTTGCCCTCTAGTTCTTCAGTCCGTTCTGCTACCCGTCTTTCCAAAGTCTGGCGAGCGAACTCCAATTCTTGAGTATAATTTGCAACTCGTTGAATGAGGGTGTTGAAGGAAATCGCTAATACTCCAACTTCATCTTGAGTAAGGACAGGAGCTTGCAGGTCAAAATTAGCTTCCTCATTCGCCTGAGTCACTACTTTAGTAACTGCTTCAATCGGATGAGCGATCGCGCGACTGGTATAAATGGCGATCGCGGTTGCGATCGCACTCGACAGTAGCATGGCAGCGATCGTAACCTGGGTTCCTACCTTTTCTGCCTTTTCTAGACCCTCATAGGCTTCTTCTTCTGCCTTGTGAGCGTTTGTAATTAAGATTTCTACGTCTTCTGAAAAGTTGTCAAACTCAGTAGCTACTTTATTATTCGTAAAAGCGATCAGTACCTGCTGTGCGGCTGAAACATCCTGCGTTTTTAAATTCAACTCATTAATTTTTTTAAGGAGAGATTCTACTTGCTGAAAGTAACTTTCTACCGGATTCTGGTTATTTTGAAGAAATTGCTTCAAATCCCGGCGATTAGTTCTATCTGCTAAAGCTCTGATTTCAGATAGCCGATTCTCAACCTCCGCTTTATGCTCAATGAAATGAGCATAGTGTTCCCTAAATACCTCTGGTTGCGATATTAAAGAAATAAATTGTTGCTGGTGGTTTCGTGCCTCTAGGACGTTAAACCTCAAGTCATTGAAAAGAAGTGTTTCCTTATGTACCCTCTCTAGATTCTCCCTAGATTGATCTTCATAGTAATAATCTCCTACCGTACGTCCTATGGCGGTTCCTACAATCGCCACAGCCAGAGTTAGGGCATATCCAAAACCAATTTTCTTTCGGATACTGAGACGATGGAGCAATCGGTTTGCCCAGTCTGGAGAAGGTTCTGGGGGTCTGAGTTGGCTTTGTGGCTCAGACTTAGCAGCAACGACCCGTTCGTGTGGGGTAAAGCTAGCGTCTGGAGATGGCATAGTCGAAATTCCAGTGGGATACTCAATGATAGTTTTCCCTTAAAAATATTTAATCTAACAATAGATAAATATTAGATTTTGTCTGACCTAAGCCGCTAATGTTTATTTCTTACCTACTTCCTTAGCTTTCGCAAAGCTAAACTAACTGGTTGATTAAACTCCCGCCTCTAACAACAAGGGTTGGATTGTCTCCCAAGTTAATCCTTGCTCTAGATAATGGGGAGCTTCCGGATTGTAAGGGGAAAGAACTCTATCAATAGAGATAATCGATGCCTTATCTGGTAGCACCGGCACATCCGGATCGAACGCTGTTGGGCGCATCAAAGAACTAGAATATCCTTTAAAGATGGCAATTTTGTCTTCTTCTCCAGCAATTTCAGCCGTGACAACCAGGACTTCATGAGGGCGCTTGGCGGTATATCGCTCTAGACGCTGCCCAACAGCATTACTCATATTTGATGCGGGGTGTAAAAGGTTAAGGACAAACAATTAAAAAGCCAAAATTAAAAAATATTGATTTTTTAATTTTTAATTTTTAATTGTTTTTACTGTTCCATTGCTGAGCGTCCCTCCTTGCCCAGCCGGATCAAGACAAAATAACTCAAGTAAAGTACATAAATCACCAATCCCACCATCGCCAAAAAGCCTAGAAATCGAGGTGTATAACTGGGATGGAAATACTGTTTGTACATCCTAGGTGCTTCTAACCAAACGTCACAAAATGGTTTCTGGATTGCTCCTGGGGAAAATGCACAAGACAGGAAAGGAAGGAAAGCTAAAGCGCCCAATGTTAAATAAACACTGACAGCCCAACGCCACGCTGTTAGCACTAGCTTTAGAGGACGCAGTGGTTGATCGTCAATTTCATCGTTAATATCCACCCAAAACCAGAGGGATATGGGAATCAACAGGCGGGCAAAGAAAGACGACACGTAGGAAATAGGCCATCCAGCAATCATCAAGTAAATTGTAATCGCCAGCAGACTAGAAACCCGCCAGTAGATGATTAACAAGCGCACCATTGCATCCGCTTTCTGGATAAAAGCCCAGATCAGCAGAATCAGCGGAATGATAACAGTAAATAGTAGCGCTAGTCGGTAGTCCATCCAAACTAACGGTCGAAACCAGAGGTTGTCATTGTCCATTGGCTGTGTATGGCAGAAAGGGGAATTTTACCCACTCATTTTAACTGTCTAGGTGCAACTGCCACTCAACGAATCTCGTTGCTCTAATTGCCTGCAACAGCTCCCTACACTTGAGGAAAGGGAATTTTTTCTCTTTCCCTTATCTTTACTTTCCCGCTCCAAAACTGCTTCTTTTTCACTTGTGGGGGCAGGCAGCTTAGATTCGTTTCCCGATTGCTCAGTAGGGGCAGGGAAACCCCTCCGCTACTTTTTTGGCTTACGCGAGAAGCCGCTTCAGAGCGATCGCATCTGTCGCATCAAAACAAATATCGGTATAGATAGCTACACAAAACGAAAAAACAAGCAACTCGAACGACTTCAATCAGGTTCTTGTTGCTTGTAAGTGCCAGAAATTTATCCGGTGAATTCGTGCAGCGAAAACCAGCTTGGACTGGCGGCATTTAGCACTGAATTAAGTTTATTCTTCGTAGACCCGGCACTCATCGGCTCCTGGATTAGCGTCACAATACCGCTCCAGAGAATTCTTCGGCTTGGTTTCCCGCTGATGGGATGCTTCTGCTTGCAATTCTTCAACGGCATCCCAGGCAGCGGCACACTCACCGGAACCTGCGCCCTTTGTATCGCACACAGTCCGGGCTTGCTCGCGCTCTTGTTCAATTTGGTCTTGGATGTTGCTCATAATTCTCGTCCCCGTTTCTTGTTTTAATTCAGGAAACCTGGTGAATTTCGACCGTTATCGGTAATCTCCAATCAGGTGTTCTGCTCGCTGACTCTAAGTTTTCAGTCGTTCTTTCTTTGTCATATCAGCAAGTGACAGCACCTGAACAGGATCGATCTTTATCTTTTAAGATTTGGTCGTTTCTGACTCACCGAGGTGCCAGTATACACTTAACCGGCTAATCTATGGTTATCTTCACCATATTAACTAATGTTAAGGCGCTACTGCCACTCGCCAACTCCTCCCCTAGGGTTGAAGTAAGGGACTCTACAACCTGTGCCTTGCGAGTGTTAGGGTAATGATAAGGCTTTGATACCCTGCCAATCCGCCCAAGAGCATTGGCTTACAAAAGCGCATTTTTGTGTAATCCCTATGGCTAAGCAGATCAAGTGGACGAACGCCTTATCAACCCGTCCGTCTTTAGAAGCGGCAGTGGCAGAAGTGGTTGAACGTACGACTCTGGCGTTGCAGGCACCGGCTGACTTGGGGCTGGTGTTCATCTCGTCTGCCTATGCGAGTGAATATTCACGGCTGATGCCATTGTTACAAGAACAACTTAATATCAAAGCGCTGATTGGCTGTGGTGGCGGCGGCATTATTGGCATGAATTCGCAGGACGAAGTGGAAGAAGTCGAACAAGAACCCGCATTAAGCCTTAGCTTGGCTCATCTTCCTGGAGTCAATGTTCGCGCATTTGAGATTTCTAGTGATGCTCTGCCTGACCTGGATAGCTCACCGGATAATTGGGTTGACCTGATTGGCGTATCACCCGCTGATGAACCCCAGTTCATCTTGTTAGCCGATCCTTTCTCTTCCAAGATTAATGACTTACTTCAAGGACTGGATTTTGCTTATCCAGGCTCGGTGAAAGTGGGGGGACTGGCTAGCACTGGCAGTTTGGGTAACAACACGGGTTTATTTTGTAACTACCAGCTCTACCGCGAAGGAACGGTTGGCGTCGCTTTAAGTGGCAATATTGTACTGGAAACAATTGTGGCACAGGGCTGTCGCCCGATTGGGAAGCCTTATCGAATCACGAAAGGAGAACGAAATATTCTTTTGGAACTGACTCCCCAAGAGGATAGTGCGGATGTGAATGACTGTGCTGGAAAATCTGGGACGCCTCTGGAAATCTTACAGGATTTAATCGAGAATTTGAGCGAGGCAGACCGACAGTTAGCACAGCATTCGCTGTTTGTAGGCTTGGTGAGGGATGAATTTAAGTTAAACCTGGAGCCGGGAGATTTTTTGATCCGCAACTTACTGGGCGTAGATCCTAGAGTGGGGGCGATCGCAATTGGCGATCGCGTCCGCCCCGGTCAGCGCATCCAATTCCACCTCCGAGACGCCCTAACCTCCGCAGAAGACTTAGAACTCCTCCTCCAGCGCTATCAAAAACAGGCACCTAACGATTCTCCATCTGCCGGTGCTTTGATGTTCTCCTGCCTGGGGCGAGGAGAAGGGCTTTATGGGCAGCCTAACTTTGACTCCGAGCTATTTCGTCGCTATCTAAAAGACATCCCCCTGGCGGGTTTCTTCTGTAATGGTGAAATTGGCCCTGTAGGAGGAAGTACCTTCCTGCATGGATACACTTCAGTCTTTGGTATTTGTCGCCAAAAATAAATTGATTACAGTTTGGAAACTTTATACCTCAAGACGGGGAACAGGTAATTCCTGAAAAAACAATTACCGATTACCAGTTCCCAAACTATTTGTTTCACAATTCCGGCACAGTTTGATTAAATGTTGCTGGAATCGGTAAGTTTAAGACCCCCAACTTTTACTAAATTCTCAGCCGTACCATTGCGTTTGGAAACAACCTTAGCCGGTACACCTACAGCAACCGAATAAGGAGGAATATCTTTAGTTACGACTGCGCCTGCACCGATGACACTACCCTTACCAATCGTGACTCCATCCACGACGGTTACTTTGCTTCCCAGCCAACAATCATCTTCAATCACAATTCCCTTGCAGGTATCACCTTGGCTGACAATCGGACTTGTGGCATCGGCAAAGTTATGATTGCTAGCATAAATGGTGGTATGCGAAGAAATTAAACAGTCTCTGCCAACTTTGATTTGACTGCCAGATAAACAAGTGTATGGACCAACATACGTATTGTTTCCAATTTCAATGCAACCTCCAGGCATAACTTTGATATCAACGCCACGGTCGAGCCTAACCCGCTTTTTCAGACAAATTTTACTGTTTTGACCACCAGCATATAAATAAATATTTCTGCCTAGGGACACCTCCTCTTCAAGATAAATTCGACTATTCTGGTCGCCGCTTTCTAAGAGAGTTCCCCGAAAAATTTTAACTTTATCTCCAATTTCAATACAACAAGCGCGAATAAACTCAACACCTGGTTGAATCAAAACAGACGTACCTATGCGTCCTAAAATACTCCGGTAAAAAAAGTTTCGCAGTTTTAAACCGATTGATAAGGGGAACCACCCAAAAAATGTAATGAATAAAGATTCTTTTTTACGGTTCCATTGGGAAGGATAGCGGTAATTTTGAATGTCCATTGCTGTTTCTGTCAAATCTGATTTGGGTAATAACAGATATCAAGCGATCTGTAACAGGAATTGAGTTTTTGCTCAGCAGCAGGAAGGCTATTTAAAATAGCCTTCTCTATTCAATTGTTAAGAGTCCGCAACTAAAATTCCCTGTTGTATTTCGCGTTCGCAAATGCTATTTCGCTGAGAAATAACCCTAGCAGGAACACCAACTGCAACTGAGTAAGGGGGAATATCTTTGGTTACAACTGCGCCTGCGCCGATGACGCTTCCCTTTCCAATGGTGACTCCATCCAAGACTTTGACTCCACTGCCTAGCCAACAGTCATCTTCAATCACAATTCCTTTGCAAGTGATACCTTGGTTCCAGATATAAACTGTAGGATCTGCAAAGTTATGATTGTTGGCATAAATTCCTACGTGTGATGCGATTAAACAGAATTTGCCAATTTTGATATGACCTGGGCCACCTAAACAGGTGTAGGGAGAAATATGCGTTCGTTCTCCAATTACAATATTGCAGTTACCTCGTTCGGTAACATTAATATCAACGCCTCGATCGAGGCATACTAAATCTCCCAGAGAAATCTTACTGTTTTCGCCGCTAGCGTTTAGGCGAACGTCTCGAAGAATTTTGACATTGTCTCCAACTTCAATAGAAGAAGCATTCAACAATTCAACTCCACTTTGAATGTATAGAGCTTTACCTACCCGACCTAAAATTGTTGGGTAGAGTAGTCTTCGCAGCATCGTACCCAACGGTCGCCGAATTCCTCCTATTAAGGTAATTAAGAGGAATTCGTTCATCCGCGACCATCGGGAAGGTTCTAAATATTTTTGTGATAAAGGTTGGGATTTTTCCGCACTTATGTTATTAGTCATGGCAAATGCACTCCAAAATCATCCTAAGGAAAACTAACATTTGATGATTTGTAGGAGTAACTATCTCTTGAGCGAAATCAGTACAGCTTCAGCAAGCTTGTCTTTGACTTCAAGCCATCAACCTAAGGCAACGATTAGAGGCAAGATTCTCCAAAAAAGCTGGAGTTGTTGTTAACTTACAACCATTTCAAAAGTAATACCTGCTCGATACAACAGACTCTTACTCGTGTTAGTTTCAATGCCTCCAAACCCAAGGAAGCTTAGAAGCCTAAGCTATAGGCTTTAAAGATAGTTACTATGAGCAAGCAAAATTTTTAGTTATGCTTGCCGAAATCCTGAAAATTTTAGGAAACTAGCTTAGTTTCTTTTCACTGCGATCGCCTAATCGTCTGGCTTCGCCTCTAAACCGCCTTAACTAAGGAGGAGTATCTCCAACTTCAGCCATCACATTAAATTCCACCATCGGTGCAAACAACATGGCACTTCCGCGATGGCTATGACGACTTTCTTCTATCCAGTTTCGTTGGTCTACTACTAAGGTCACGATGTAGAGCGTGGATTTAGAGACTTGTATCTAGACTGAAAGTGAGCTTAAGCAATGCTATGGCACTTTAGAGACACTTTACTGAAGGTAAAGATTGAACAGCATCTTACTAAAGATAGATCAAAGAGCTGATGAATTAGGTTATAGAGATAAAGTTGTGTAATTGTCAATGAGGGCGGGGGTGCCATCGGGAGCGATCGCGCCAAATGACTCGAAATAGCGCTTTGCGACTGGGGGGAAGTGGGAGAAATCAAATAAAGCATCCCCCTTGGCAACATCTGCCCAGAAATAGCGTAAATTGGGGGCGAGTCCCTCTGCCTCTGTAATCGGGATATTTAAGGGTGGCTCAGTCAGCAACTTGAGCATGAAGGGAAGCGAGCGATCGCCCATCCAATCTCGTGAGAATTGTGGCAGCGTTGGGAAATGGGGGACAGATTCCACCCGATGCGACTCAATCTGCAAGGATTTTTTGCCTTGCTTATCGGTGCGGAAGTTCAAGATCCGGTAGGGATGAGGATAGCTAACCAGAGAACCTGTGGTAATCTCATAAACACCGCGATCGCGAGCAATATCCTGAATATGCAAATGCCCTGTAAAAATTAGATTTACCCCCGCCTCGCGGAGCATTTGCAGTAGCACTGGTGTATTCTCTAACATATACCGACGTCCTAGCTGGTGGCTGGATTGTCCGGGTAGATGCTCGATGACGTTGTGATGCACCATTACCATCACTAACTCATCATTAATCTCTTTCAGATGTTGTTGCAGCCATGCCAACTGAGCATCATCCAAACGCCCTACCTGTTTCCCGCGATCGCTAAAATTATTGGAATTCAGCCCAATTAAACGCACTCCGGGTAAAATTTGACTCGTGTAATACAGTTGCTCTGGATTCTCGTAGCCAAACTGCTGGTAATAGTGGGGAAACTCTTGGAGTCCAATGGCGCTATCAGTGGGGAGTAAACTGAGTACATCATGATTCCCCGGCACCACGTAGACGGGAAAAGGGAGCTTCAAGAGGCGTTTTTGCAGCCAAGCATGATTCTCTGGTTCCCCATCCTGCGTTAAGTCTCCCGGTATCAACAGAAAATCTAAGTTGAGTTGTTCCAGATGTCTCAGTACAATCTCCAATGCTGGGATGCTGACTTCTACCATGTGAAAACGGCTGGGATGATCCGTAATCGTGTTAGGAAGTGCAATGTGTAAGTCGCTGATGACAGCAAAACGAAAATTGAGACTCATAGCGCCAACGCAAAAATGGATGAGGGGATGTGATAATAGCGATCCCCGTCGATCATAACCTTTGGTACATTCTCTTCCGCACGCGAAGCAGTTAGTGCGCCTTTGCATCAAAACCTAATCCCCAACCGCCTTCTCTACTAGGAAAGGGAGCGAAATGCGCTCTGGAGGCTAAAATATTCCTGTTTCTTCTCCTTGTAGGAGAGAGTTAAGGAGAGGAAAAAACTTTGTGTTGAATGATATTAGTTACTGAATCGCTAACAGCCAAAAAAGGAGTTTCAGATTGTCACCCGTCCGAGTTCGCCAACACGTTAATCCACTTTCCGCCAAGTATCAAACGCCGGTAAATCCTCCCGACTGGCAGAATATTTATGCCGATCCGACAAAGCCGCTGCATTTAGATATTGGTTGCGCTAAGGGGCGGTTTTTATTGAAAATGGCGACTGTAGAACCCGATTGGAATTATCTGGGTTTAGAAATTCGAGAAACGTTGGTAGAAGAAGCCAATGAATGGAAACAGCAGGCGCAATTAGAAAATCTTCACTACTTATTTTGTAATGCCAATAACTCATTAAATCCTATTTTGAGTTCTTTGCCAGTCGGAACCTTGCAGCGCGTCACCATTCAATTTCCCGATCCGTGGTTTAAAAATCGACACGCCAAACGCCGCGTGGTGCAGCCAGAAATGCTAGAAGTTTTGGCAAAGTACCTGGTTACTGGAGGAGTGGTTTTTGTTCAGTCAGATGTTGAGGCGATCGCAGTGGAAATGCGCGATCGCTTCTCCTCTTCCCCAGCCTTCCAAAGACAGGGAGGCGACGCATGGTTAGACACGAATCCCCTGCCAGTACCAACTGAACGCGAAATCAGTACCCTTTCTCGCGGCGAACCCGTTTATCGCGCTTTATTTATCAGAAGTTGAAGTTTGAGGGTTGAGTTTTTAATGATTAGAAAAAGAGAGCATTTTCAAACTCATTACTCAACCCTAAACCTTCCAGACTTTCCTAAATCCAATTCGGCACCCACTGGCGCAACCAAGGCGGCACATACCGAACATTGAAGCGCGGTATCAAGATTTGATAATCTCTGGGGGATAAGGGCAAACCTAAATAGATTGGCATCCAGAACACAAAAGCTGCCAAGATCGCAAAAATTACCGTCAGCGCGATCGCTCTTAATTCACGCGCCGGACTTTGCAGCCATCGATCGACAATCCAGGCAAGCGCCAGCCCCGAAAACACAGACGCTCCCATGTAATGGTACAAAAACGTGCAGCGAGTTACCCGCACCCAAGGCAGCACATTCGCCAGCCAGTTTAGAACCAAGTACAAGGCAATCCAAGTTGAAACGCTTGGAGTAAATTTCCACCCTTTCCCAGTCAAGAAGTATTGAGCTAGCAAAAACAGCAGCAGTAAAATTGCCGCCGTTGAAAGAATCCACAGCACTGGATTTCCCATCGCGTGGACATCGTAAATCACGTTACCCACCCCTTTCGGTAAAGGCGGAAGTGCGGGTACCGCCGTATCCGTATTTTGAGCCGTTTGGTAAAAGTACGCCACCGGGCGCAGCATCAACAGCCAGGTATACCATCTGGAGCAGTAAGGATGAATTTTCGGCCCATCACCCACTCGTTGATGGTATGCCAGAATTTGCCTTTGCACCTCCCAAAACCCAAATTCTGGGTTGAGTTGAATGTGAGGAATCCAAATAACGGCGTAAAAAAGGAATGGGATGATTGCTAAATTCACTAAAATGTGAAGTAAATTTAGCTGCGTCAGGTTTTGTAACGGGGTCAGAGTCAGGGCTGAGGAGTCAGGAGTCAGGGCTGAGGAGCTAGGATTTAGGACTGAGGGGTCAGCAGTCTGGACTGAGGAATCAGGAAAAAATCGCCTCTGCTCCTCCGATCCTTGAGTCCCAGGTTCTCCAGTTTTTTTGCTGGCTTTGTTGAATACCTGTTGCGCCCATTGTAGCGCCCAGGCAAAACCCCACATAAAGTAGGCACCCAACAGAAACCACAAGCCATTCCACTTGATAGCCACGGACGCCCCGAAAAAAATACCGGCTAGCGCTAGCCAAAACCAGCGTCGCATCGCTTGATTCGCGAGACTTAGTAAGAAAAACCACTGCCCCAGCAGTCCAAAAATAACTAGATAAACGTTATTCAGGGCATAGCGCGACTCTACCAGAAATAAACCATCGGCGGCAGCAAAGATAGCAGCGATTAACGCATAGCTGCGCCGATAAGTGAGTTGATAGGCGATTCCCCCCAGCACTAAGGGAATAAATGAGCCAGTCAGCGCATTGAGCCAACGGTAACTCCAAGGCGAATGCAGAGAACCCGTCAGCCCGTTCATCGTATCTTTCCCGAACGGTAAGCGATCTCCTATCCACATCCCCACGGCGATGATGTACTTGCTCAAAGGGGGATGCCCATCAAAAAAGGGAGTCCGGGTTAAATAGTTGTTGGCAAACTTCGCATAGTAAACTTCATCAAAAACTAAAGTATTAAATCGTTCCAGCCCCCAAAAACGCAGGGCAAGCGAAACCAAGAATACGCCAGCCATTCCAATCCAGAACCACCGTTGGCTGATAGAACGTTTGTTAAACAAGAACATAAAAACCTGCTCAAACGCTTCAAGGCATTTCCAAACTGTGTAGCATCATCCCAAAAATTTCTCAATAAAACTTTACTCTGAGTAGAGTGCGTGTCAGACAAAAAAATGAACAAGGATGAGTTGAGCAAAACTGAAGTCGTTGCCAGTCAAGGATCTTCGCCCCCGCCGACCGGGTGGCAGGGTGCGATCGCGCGATTTTTTAAATTTGAGGAATTCCACACCAACTTTCGCACCGAAGTGTTGGCAGGCGTGACCACGTTTATGACAATGGCATATATTCTGGCAGTCAATCCGGGAATTTTGTCAAATGCCATTTTTCTGGAAAAACCGCAAGATTTATTTGGGGAGTTGGCGATCGCAACCGCGATTTCCAGCGCCATTGCGACCTTGATGATGGGATTAACGGCTAATTATCCGTTTGCCTTGGCACCGGGAATGGGACTCAATGCCTTTTTTGCCTTTTCTGTCGTTTTGGCACTGAAAATTGATTGGCGAGTTGCCCTCAGCGCCGTTTTGATCGAGGGGCTAATTTTCATTGCCTTGACGCTATCAAGTATTCGCAGCCAAATTATCCGCGCCATTCCTGAATGCCTCAAACAAGCGACAGCGGCGGGAATTGGTTTATTTATCGCTTATATTGGCTTGGCTGGCGATCCGAAAACGGGGGGTGCGGGGATTATTGTGGCGAACCCCGTCACGAAAACCGCCTTGGGAAACTTGCAACAGCCGCAAACACTGGTAGCGATCGCGGGGATTCTCATCACCTTTGCTTTTGTCGCTCGCCGTGTCAAAGGAGCGCTATTATGGGGAATTCTCGCCACTGCCTTGTTGGGATGGATTCTTCGCATCGTACCCCCGCCCTCTGGAATTATCGCACTTCCCCAATGGCCTGGAGCTTTGCTCGGTCAAGCTTTTCAGGGGTTGAGTCAGATTAACCAAACCAACATCTGGAATTTGATCGCTGTCACCTTTGTCTTTCTGTTCATCGATCTCTTCGACACCATCGGCACCCTTGCCGGTGTCGGCATTCAGGCAGGCTACATTGATGAAAATGGCGAACTGCCCCGCGCGAGTGAAGCGCTGATGGCAGACGCCGTGGGAACCACTGTGGGGGCAATTCTGGGAACTTCCACCGTCACAACCTATATCGAGTCAGCTGCTGGCGTCTCGGAAGGGGGACGCACCGGGTTTACTGCCGTTGTCGTCGCCGCCTTATTTACTCTGTCAATATTTTTTATTCCTTTATTGGCAGCAATTCCCGCCTTTGCTACAGCACCCGCACTGCTCGTTGTTGGCGTCTTGATGGCAGGAAATGTCCGTCTAATTCGTTGGGACGATCCTGCCGAATCAATTCCCTCTTTTTTGACGATTCTCCTGATGCCTTTGACTTACTCAATTGCCGAAGGTTTATCAATTGGTTTTATGACTTATCCACTGGTAAAAACATTTCAAGGAAAAGCGCACGAAGTCAGTTTAGCTGTGTGGATTTTAGCTGGAGTATTTGTACTGAGATTTGTATTTATGGCGGTAAACTCTGCTACGTAAAGTAACGACTTAGAAGCGAGCAGAAACTCCATTTCTAAATCCTTTTGCCAAAAAATTGCTTTTTTAAACCACAAAGGCACTCAGACACCAAGATGAAGAACTTCGTGTTTCCTGAATGTCTGAGTAGCTTTATGGTTCATCTTATCCAATCCCTTGCGTCATCAAGCTGGGTAGTGTGGAAATACTAACTTGTATGTCTGAATATTGAGCTTTATTTAGGATTCGAGAATTTGTAGGGGGGTTTGGGAACGATAAATCGACTGGCGAATTATCCTTATTTTTAGGGATTCCCATAAATTTATTCCCAATTAACGCTACCCACACTCTTATAAAAATGATTCTTCCCCTTCCCGGTTACGAACTCGTTGAAGCCCTACATGAAGGCACCGATACCGTTATTTATCGTGCTTCTAGGCAGTTGGATAAAACACCAACGATCGTTAAAGCGATCAAAGCCGAGTATCCCACCTTAGAAGAGCTGACCCGGCTAAAACATGAATATAAAATTTTAGAAACGCTAGTAGATATAGAAGGAGTTGTCGAGTCCCTAGCTTTAGAAAATTATCAGAATGGTCTAGCACTTATCTTGTCAGATTTTGGGGCAATCTCGCTAAAAAATTATATTAGCGATCGCTCTTTAGACTTAAGCGAATTTTTAAACATCGCCATTCAGCTAGCATCCACGCTTGCTCAACTGCATTCATCCCAGATTATTCATAAAGATATTAAACCTCACAACATCATCATTAACCCAGAGACAAAGCAAGTTAAAATCATCGACTTTAGCATTGCATCGCGTCTAGAAAGAGAAAACCAAACCCTTGGCAACCCCACCTTACTCGAAGGCACTCTCGCCTATATGTCACCGGAACAAACCGGGAGAATGAATCGGTCGCTTGACTACCGCACCGACTTCTATTCTCTAGGTGTCACCTTTTATGAAATGCTCACAGGTGAATTGCCTTTTAATGCTACCGAACCTCTGGAATTGATACACAGCCATATTGCTAAAATGCCACTTCCACCTCATCAACTAAATTCGGAAATTCCAGAGGCAATTTCCAATATTGTAATGAAACTGTTAGCTAAAAATGCTGAAGACCGCTATCAAAGTTCAGAGGGTTTAAAGTTTGACTTGGAAATCTGTCTAATGAAGCTACAGACTACCGGAAGAATTTCTGACTTTATTCCCGGTAGTGCTGACAAAGCAGGTCAATTACTGATTCCTCAAAAACTTTATGGTCGTGAGGCGGAAGTTACTACCCTGTTAAATACCTTTGAGCGAGTCTCCAATGGTACCGGAGAAATGATGCTTGTTTCCGGTTATTCCGGCATTGGTAAAACTGTTTTAGTCAATGAAGTTCACAAACCCATCGTTCGGCAACGGGGATATTTTATTGCAGGTAAATTCGATCAGTTTAAGCGCAATATTCCTTATGCTTCCTTGATTCAAGCATTCCAATCCTTAACTCAGCAGCTTCTAACCGAAGGCGAAGCAGAAATTCAAATTTGGAAAGAGAAACTCTTAGGTGCTTTAGGCGTTAACGGGCAAATAATCGTTGATGTGATTCCCGAAGTTGAACTGATTATCGGCAAACAACCACCCGTAGCAGAACTAGGGGCGACTGAAGCTCAAAATCGTTTCAGCCGTGTATTTAAACAATTTATAGGCGTATTTACAACTGTTGAACATCCCCTAGTTATCTTCCTAGATGACTTGCAGTGGGCGGATTCAGCATCGCTGAAATTGCTCGAACTGCTAATGATCGATACCGATAACAAGTATTTATTGCTGATTGGGGCATATCGAGATAACGAAGTTTTCCCCACGCATCCAACAATTCAAACGATTGACAAGATTCGCAAAACTGGGGCGGCAGTAAATGATATTGTCCTTCAACCCTTAAAACTGGTTCATGTCGAAGAATTAATTGCCGATACTTTAAATGAATCAGTAGAAACGCGAAATTTAGCCTCTTTACTTTTCAACAAAACTCAGGGAAATCCTTTTTTCTTAAACCAACTGCTCAAAACCCTTTACCAAGAAGATTTATTGACCTATGATTTATATTCTAGAGCATGGCACTGGAATATTAAGCAAATTCAAGCGATCGGCATCACCGATTATAATGTTGTCGAACTGATCGCAAGAAATATTCGCAAGCTGCATTCAGACACCCAGAAAGTATTAAAACTGGCTGCTTGTATTGGCAACAGTTTTAATTTAGAAGTTTTGAGCGTTATCAATGAAGAATCCTCCTTAGTTACAGCGGCGCAGTTGTGGTCAGCGCTTCAGGCAGGTTTAATTCTACCTTTGAGCAATGAGTACAAAATTCCGTTGGTATTTAGTCAAGAAGAATCCGGTGGATTTACCTTGACTGATGTCAAAGTTGACTACAAGTTTTTACATGACAGAGTGCAGCAAGCTGCCTATTCTTTGATTCCAGATGAAGAGAAGAAAGCAACACACTTGAGGATTGGTCAATTACTGCTACACTCCACAACGCCAGAAGAACGAAAAGAAAATATCTTCGCTTTAGTTAACCAACTCAATTACGGTACTGACTTACTAAAAACTGAAGCAAAAAAATATGAACTAGCCCAACTCAACCTGATTGCAGGTCAGAGAGCCAAAGCAGCTACAGCGTATGACTCGGCTGTTAAATACTTGCAAGTAGGTTTGGGACTGTTGGCAGATTCTAGCTGGGAGAGTCAGTATGACCTAACATTAGCGCTGCATACCGAAGCAGCAGAAGCAGCATACTTAAGCGGTGACTTTGCTCAAATGCAGAGATTGGCTGAAATCGTGCAAAACTGCGCCAAAACGCTATTGGACAAAGTGAAGATATCCGAAGTCCAGATTCAAGCTTATATGGGGCAGAACAAGCTGCTGGAAGCACTGAATACGGGGCTGCAAGTCTTAAAGCATTTGGGGGTAGAGCTTCCTGACTCGCCAAACCCGTCTGATATTGGGCAGGCGCTGGGGGAAACTGCGGCAATTTTGAGCGGAAAGCGAACTGAGGAATTAATCGATCTCCCTGAAATGACCGATCCTCATCAACTAGCAGCGATAAGGATTCTGTCAAGTATATTTTCTGCTTGCTATTCTGCGATGCCCTCACTGGTGCCTTTAACAGTATGTAAACAGGTCGATTTATCCGTTCAATATGGCAATGCTTCTGTGTCTCCCTTTGCATATGCCGTATATAGTCTTCTTCTTTGCGGGGCTGTAGGAGATATTGAAGGGGGTTATGAATTCGGTCAATTAGCTTTGCGTTTAGTATCTAAGTTAAATGCTAAAGAAATCGAGGCCAAGACGTGCCACTTGGTCTATGCTGCCGTTCAACATTGGAAGGAACACGTCAGGAATATTCTAGAACTTTTCCTGTCAACTTTCTCTAGCGGGTTGGAAACCGGAGATTTAGAATATGCTGGCTATGCCATCATGGTGTGGAGTCATTACTCGTTTTTTGTTGGCAAGGAACTAATGCAACTCGAACGAGAGATAGCAACTTACACGGATGCCCTTCATAAAATTAGCCAAAAAACAGCACTTAATAATACAAAAATTTGTTGGCAAGCCGTCTTAAACATGATGGGAATAACCCAAAATGTATACCAGTTAAAGGGGGAAGCCTATGACGAAGATAAAATGCTACCGCTATATCAGCAAACCAACAACCAACTAGCAATTCATTACTTATACTTGCACAAGCTTGCGATTAGTTATGTTTTTGAAAATTACGCGGAAGCTTTAAAAACTATTCCTCAGATAGAAAGTTCTTTCGGTTCGTCTACAGGACAGCTAACTGTTGTTATCTTCTATTTCTATGATTCT
The DNA here is from genome assembly GCF_039961915.1 of Trichocoleus sp. DQ-A2. NCBI lineage: Bacteria > Bacillati > Cyanobacteriota > Cyanophyceae > Leptolyngbyales > Trichocoleusaceae > Trichocoleus > Trichocoleus sp. DQ-A2. The sequence continues at coordinate 158,910 of NZ_JAMPKD010000005.1, read as the reverse complement.
TTAGTACGGCTAGCTGTATATTCTGATTCACAGTCTGAACAACAGGATATTCTTAATCGAGTACAAGCTAATCAAGAAAAAATGCAAAAATGGGCGCATCATGCCCCAATCAATCATCTGCACAAATTCTATCTAGTAGAGGCAGAGCGGCTTCGGATTTTAGGCGGAAAAATAGAAGCGATGGAGATGTACGATCGGGCGATCGCACTCGCTAAAGAAAACGAGTATATCAACGAAGAAGCATTGGCTCACGAACTAGCTGCTAAATTCTATCTGTCATGGGGTAAAGAAACTATTGCTCAAACTTACATGACAAATGCCTACTACGCTTATATGCGCTGGGGAGCAACAGCCAAAGTTGAGGATTTAGCAAAACACTACTCCCAATTACTCGCCTCTGTCCTTAACCAAAAATTGAGCAAAAAGACAGGCACTACGATTAAACAGACGCGCCAAAAAACCATTAGTTCTAGCACTTCCGGTGTTTCAGAGGTTCTAGATTTGGCAACAGTGATGAAAGCATCCCAAGCGATTTCTAGCGAAATTGTGCTAGCCAACTTGCTCGATAAGTTGATGAAAATTTTGATAGAGAATGCCGGTGCAGAAACTGGAGCGTTGATTTTATCAAGAGACGGTCAATTCTTCCTAGAAGCATTGGGGACTAAAGATGAGATCCAAGTGCTGGAATCCCAGGCCCAATTAACCAGTCAGCAGTTGCCTAATTCGGTACTGAATTATGTTTCTAGAACCCAAAAAGATGTTGTTTTAAATGATGCCAGCCACGAGCAAATCTTTAACACCGATCCCTACATTAGCCAACATCAACCCAAGTCACTGCTCTGTACTCCGATTCTCAATCAAGGTAAGCTCGCTGCTATCCTTTATCTAGAAAATAATCTGGTTGTGGGAGCTTTCACTCAGCAACGGGTGCAAGTATTGCGGATGTTATCGGGACAGGCTGCGATCGCTCTAGAGAATGCACGACTCTATGCCCACTTAGAATCTGCCAACCAACAATTAGAAGAATACAGCAATACTCTGGCGGCGAAAGTAGAAGAGCGAACGCTGGAGTTGCAGGAAAAGAATGTCCATTTACAAAAAGCCCAGGAAATTGCTCAATCAGCCAACCGTGCTAAGAGTGATTTTCTCGCAAATATGAGCCATGAATTGCGGACACCGCTCAATGGCATTTTAGGTTATGCCCAAATCCTCAAGCGAGACAAAAGTTTAACTGATTTACAAAAAGATGGTTTAGGTATTATTCACCAGTGCGGCGACCATCTGCTAAACCTGATTAATGACATTTTAGACCTTTCCAAAATTGAAGCCAGGAAAATGGAACTTCACCCAACAGATTTTCATTTTCCAGAGTTTCTAGAAGGCATTGCCGAAATCTGTAACATCCGTGCCGAACAAAAAGGCATTTCTTTAATTTACGAGCAGATTACTCAACTTCCCACAGGTGTTAGGGCTGACGAGAAACGATTGCGGCAAGCTTTGCTAAACTTACTCGGCAATGCTGTCAAATTTACTGAAACTGGAGGCGTGGCTTTTAAAGTCGGCTATTACAAAGGCAAAATCCGGTTCCATGTGGAAGATTCAGGAATTGGCATGGCACCAGAGCAATTAGAAGAGATATTTTTGCCGTTTCAGCAGGTGGGAGAAAACCATCGCAAATCTGAGGGAACCGGCTTAGGATTGGCAATTACTCGCCAATTAGTTCAGATGATGGGTGGCGAAATTCAAGTCCAAAGTATTTTAGGAAAAGGCAGTATTTTCTTCTTTGATTTAGATTTGCCTGAAGTTTTTCAATATGCTGAAGGTGTCAAACAAGATCAAAAAAATATCGTAGGATTTAAAGGCTATAAGCGGAAAATCCTCGTAGCAGACGATAAGCGAGAAAATCGCTCAATTTTGCTCAAGATGCTATTGCCTTTAGGGTTTGAAATTTTGGAAGCGATAGATGGCAAAGACTGCCTGAAGAAAGCGGCTGAATTTAATCCCGATTGCATCTTAATGGACTTGATGATGCCTGAAATGAATGGCTTTGAAACGACTCGGCGTATTAGGCGATCGCCCGAACTAAAAGATGTGATAGTGATTGGAACTTCTGCCAGCGTTTTTGATTTCGATCAGAACAAAAGTAAGGAAGCAGGCTGCAATGATTTTTTACCCAAGCCAATCCGAATACCAGAGCTTTTAGAAAAGTTACGACTTCACTTAGGGCTGGAGTGGGTTTATGAAGAAAACGAAAATCAACTAGAAAAAGACTATAAAGAAGAAAATTATCAGCCCAAAAACCGAAGCAATCAGCATTCATTAGCTACTCCATCAGCAGAGGAAATTGCAGCTTTATTTGATTTAGCAATGAAGGGCGATCTCAAAGGCATTGTAGAGCGAAGCGATCAACTAGAAAAATTAGATATTAAATATGCACCTTTTTCAGGCGAATTGCGTCAATTAGCTAAAAGCTTTCAAGTTAAAAAGATCCGCGAATTTTTAAGGACTGTAGGAAAAAATTAATGAATCCTTCAAATATTGAAAATGGGGTAATTTTAATCGTTGATGACAACCCTACAAATTTAGGAGTGTTGTTCGATTTTTTAGTGAATTCAGGCTTTCAAGTATTGGTAGCGCAGGATGGCGAGGATGCAATTGCTCAGGTTGATTATTCCCCGCCCGATCTGATTTTATTAGACGTACTCATGCCCGGTATAGATGGGTTTGAAACTTGTCAGCAATTGAAAGCGAAGGAATCAACGAAAGACATCCCCGTAATTTTTATGACGGCGCTTTCTGAGACTGTGGATAAAATCCGGGGATTGAATCTTGGGGCGGTTGATTACATTACTAAGCCGCTTCAACATGAAGAAGTTTTATCCCGAGTCAAAATCCATTTAAGCTTGCGAAATCTGACTAAAAGATTGCAGCAACAAAATGTGCATCTGGAACAGGAGATTGAAGAGCGAACTAAGGCAGAGAAAGCACTTTTAAAACTTACATCTGAGTTAGAAGGGCGGGTAAAAGAAAGGACGGCTGAACTTTTCCTATCCAATCAGCTGTTGACCCAATCAAATCAGCATCTGCAACAGGAGATCCAAGAGCGCATCTCTACTGAAGCAGCCTTGCAAGAATCAGAAGCACGCTATCGAGAACAAGCGCATCAGCTTAAACTTTCCTTCCGCCAACTTCAAGAAACTCAAAGCCAACTGGTTCATAGTGAAAAAATGTCTAGTTTGGGGCAACTGGTAGCGGGTGTCGCCCATGAAATTAACAATCCCGTTAACTTCATCTATGGGAATCTCACTCACGCCCATCACTATAGCCAAGATTTGCTCGACCTCTTGAGCCTCTATATGAAGTACACTCCTGCACCGCCACCTGAAATTAAGGAACACGCTGAGGCAATAGATTTAGAATTTTTAATTGAAGACCTGCCCAAATTGCTGAGTTCGATGAAAGTTGGATCTGACCGCATCCGCGAGATTATTTTGTCGTTGCGGATTTTTTCCCGCATGGATGAAACCCAAATGAAGCCTGTGGATATTCATGCTGGGCTAGATAGCACGCTGCTGATTTTGCATAGTCGGTTCAAAGATAGCGCTAACCATCCAGGTATTCAACTTGTCAAAGAATATGGCAATCTGCCTCTGGTGGAGTGTTATGCAGGTCAACTCAACCAGGTGTTTATGAATCTACTGGCGAATGCAATTGACGCTTTGGAGGAGTATGACAAAAAGCGATCGCCTGAGGAGATTTTCTTTTGCCGCAGTACGATTCGGATTCGCACCGAAGTAACGGACAATGAGTTTGTGACAATTTGGATTGGGGATACTGGCCCCGGTATAGCAGAGGAAGTACGCGATCGCCTATTCGATCCCTTCTTTACGACGAAAGCAGAGGGTAGAGGTACGGGTTTGGGATTATCGATTAGCTACCAGATTGTAGTCAACAAACATGGTGGTCAGATGACGTGTATTTCAGCACCAGGACAGGGGGCGGAGTTCATGATTAAAATTCCGGTTCGGTCGTGCCCTCCAGAATTAGGTTGCCAATGCGCCATTTTGGAAGAAAGCGGAAATTCGGTCTAATATCAGAACCCGTCAGGTGTCAACTTAAGATTGGCTTAGCGGTTGAAACCACCGCGATACAGACAAAACCTGCCTTCTCCGGTTCAAAACTTATGATTCCATGAGTCCCCGCAAGCCGGACTTAGTTTATTTAGCCGTGGCTTCCAGTCGCTAGGGCTTCAGTAAAACTAGCAGTATCTTCAATTAAACACTATCAAACTTCCACTTTTTCAACGCTAAACCGTAATATTACTGAGATTTAATAAAAGATGGATTGGCGTACATACTGCTAAATCCCTTACCTGCCTGTAGCTTAGACAACACTTCACTAAGTCTTTGTTATTTGCTAGGAAAAGATGAATTTTCTGTAAAGACTCTCCGGAGAGTCAGTATTTCCCCTAGGGATTGCTTAGGATATAGCGGAAGCACTCCTAAGAAGCTGGGTATTTTTACTTAATTTTTGGCTTATATCTACAAAACGAGCAAGAAACTGATTTCCACAAGTTACGTGTTTTTACGAGAACCTTAAATTTTCATCTACAAAATTAGATGGCTTGTGATTCTGAAAAGCGTGCAGAGGCTAATCAAAAGAACATAGAGCCTTTTGAAACTGGGTTTAAGTACTTGATATTTGTGGATTGGAAGAGGATATAGGAAAATCTATATGCCAAAAACTGGGACTCAGGCTAAAACTAATACTAAACTAAATAGCCGAGGTTCCCACTCCTGGGAACTTCCTCCAACTTGGCTACAATTTTTAGTCATTAGCGTACTGGTTTTAGGCATATTTTTTCGATTTGCAAATTTGGATCGAAAAGTTTACCAACACGACGAAGCTTTTACCTCAATGCGGATTTCTGGCTATTCCAAACCAGAAGTGCAACAGCAACTTTTTGATGGTCGTGTCATCAGTGTTGAAGACTTACAAAGGTATCAGCGTCCCAATTCAGAAAAAGACTTAATCGATACCATGCAGGTGCTAGCGCAATACCCAGAACATCCGCCGCTATATTACGTGATGGCACGATTTTGGGTGCAGTGTTTTGGCAGCTCGGTGGCAGTGACAAGAAGTTTGGGTGCCCTAATTAGTTTACTAGCGTTTCCTGGCATTTATTGGCTGTGCAGAGAATTATTTGAGTCATCGTTGACGGGATGGATAGCGAGCGCTATCATCGCTATTTCACCTTTACACGTACTGTACGCGCAGGAAGCGCGGCAGTATAGCTTGTGGATGGCTATCGTCTTGCTATCGAGTGCAGCACTACTACGAGCTATCCAGGTTAAAACTAAGCTAAGTTGGGCGATCTATGCAGTTACTGCGGCATTGGGACTCTATTCAAACTTATTTTTTGGGCTGACTTTAATCGGTCATGGGATTTATGTCATCTTAACTAAAGCCCATCGAGAAAATAAAACAGTTATTGCTTATTTAGTGGCATCGATAGCAGCGTTTCTAACTTTCGTACCCTGGGTTTGGGTGGTTTTAAGTAGCGATCGCATCATTGACAGAGTGGCATCAGCTCCAAAACCACCCAATTTATTTACTTTAGTTAAATGGTGGACTCGGAATCTCAGCAACATTTTCTTAGATGTAGATCCTAGCGGTTACTGGTTCGATCCGATTGGTTATGACGATCCTTTTTCCATTCCGCTTGCTTTAATCTTGGTTGGTTATTCGATTTATTTTCTCTATCGCCATACCCCAGCGAAAGTTTGGCTATTTATTTTTACTTTTACTGGGATTGCGGTTATCCCCCTCATGCTACGAGACTTAATGACTGGGGGATTTTTATCTACAGCACCGCGATATTTGATCCCATCTTATTTAGGAATCCAGATAGCTGTTGCTTACCTCCTGGCTAGTAAAATTACTTGGAGTTTTAATTCCATCCGGCAACAAAAACTGTGGCAGTTTGTGATAGTTGTTCTACTTTCGTGCGGAGTTTTGTCCTGTGCAATCAGCTTTCCAGCAGACGTATGGTGGAACAAGTTTATGGACACTTATAATCCTCAAGTGGCTCGCATCGTTAACCAAGCTTCTCATCCACTTGTGATTAGCGATACTAAGATTCCGGGAAGTGTATTATCTCTCAGCCGCCTACTCAGTCCGAAAGTACAGCTACAGTTGGTGAGCCAACCAAAAACATTTCTAGCTGCTGATGGTTTCAGCGAGATATTTTTATTCGATTCCTCAGATACTTTACGAAACCAACTTGAGAAAACACAGGGTTACAACTTAAAAATAGCTTTCAAAGGCTACAAGTTTGAACTTTGGGAAGCAAAAAAATAGCGGAGGCAATCCTATTTTATGCCTAAACAAGAATTTGTGAATAATTGGTAATTGGGGATTAGGATAAAACTCAATAATCTATATCCTTATTCAGTAAACGGACGAACTAAATTATTTATAGCCTGAAGAAAGTGTTTGTCGTTCTACCTCAAACCCTTGTCAATGTTGCATTTTTTACCTCAAGAGCGCCGACAAGATAACTAGCGATCGCAATCTCCAACGCCGCTATCCTCATGCTCAAACTTTAAGCGATCGCTCTGATCCTAGATACTGTGAATCAGTCGCAAAATCAGTCGCACACCTGCTACCGGAATCTGGCAGCAACTGGGTTGGGCGTTCGCGCTTAAAGGCTGATACGTCTAGGGTTGTCCACCCATCTCCCATTTTTGCCGATTGCCGCTTCTTAACCTCTACTTAGTCCAAAAGGGAGATTAAGTCAAAAAGGAAGATTAGTAAATATTGAAGCAAAGGATTCAATACGCTAGTTTTTAGGGCGTCTTATGCAAACTATTTACGGAAATCTTCAAGGATTACAATCGAGCCATATCAAGCAACTACAGCGGCTTTACGAACAGCGCCAACCAAGCGATCGCCTGACGACTCCGGAATTCGCTCAAGCGCTAGCCGAAATTAGTACGTCCATTCATCACCCTGTATGCTGTTACATCAATCGACGTGGACACCCAATCCGAATCGCCGTCGGTACTCCCAGCCAAACGCAAATTCCGCCCCAAGAGTTGCCCCGGCATAAGGGCGAACACTTGAGTGGAATTCGCTGTCTTGCCACTCAACTCAAATCCGATCCACCAGATACAGCGGCACTCAGGGCAATGGCACAGCAGCGCCTCGACGCCTTAGCAGTGTTAGTTCCAAAGGGCGATGGAGCGCGACGAAATGGTGAAGCCGCAGGCGATGTCAAGGAAGCTTATCTTGCTCACCTGGTTCCCGAAGCAGAAAAGCCCTGGGTTATTTCTCGTCCCCTTAGCTTAGATGACCTGACAGAGCAAGGCTTTGACGACTTAGTAGATGAATGGGAGAGTGAGTTCTCCGAGTCAGGCTTTGAAACATCGCAATTCCACGAGAATAACTCAAAAGGCGATCACGTTCTGTTGGTTGGGTTGATGACAGAAGACGTCTCTCCGCAGCGGTTTCAAGATGGTCTGGAGGAACTCGTTCGCTTGGTTGAAAGTGCCGGAGGACAGGTATTAGAGACAATGCAACAAAAGCGATCGCGTCCTCATCCTCAAACGGTCGTTGGTCATGGAAAAGTTGAAGAAATTGCACAACGCGCTCATCAACTGGGAGCCAATATCATTGTCTTTGACCGAGATATCTCTCCCTCTCAAGCTCGTAACCTAGAAACCGAGATCGGTATCCCTGTCGTAGACCGGACTGAAGTAATTCTCGATATCTTCGCTCAACGCGCTCAATCCCAAGCGGGTAAATTGCAAGTGGAATTGGCGCAACTGGAATATATGCTGCCTCGACTGAGGGGTCGGGGTCGGGAAATGTCCAGACTAGGAGCCGGGATTGGTACGAGAGGACCGGGTGAAACCAAACTAGAAACAGAGCGGCGAACCATTCAGCGCCGAATTGCCCAACTCCAGCAGGAAGTCAACCAATTACAAGCGCATCGCTCCCGGATTAGACAACAACGGCAAGAGCAAGAAATTCCCTCGATTGCCGTGGTTGGTTATACCAACGCTGGGAAGTCCACCCTGCTGAACGTGTTAACCCACGCCGAAGTTTATACGGCAGATCAACTATTTGCCACCCTCGACCCCACAACTCGAAAGCTAGTCATTACAAACCCCGAAACCCAAGAGCGGCGGACGATTCTTCTGACAGACACGGTCGGGTTTATTCACGAACTCCCGCCACCGCTCATGGATGCCTTCCGAGCCACCCTGGAGGAAGTAACGGAGGCGAATGCCATGCTTCATGTCGTCGATCTATCCCATCCCGCTTGGGAAAGCCACATCCAGTCGGTCATGGAAGTGCTTGGAGAAATGCCTGCCCTTCCAGGTAAAGCTTTGATTGCCTTTAACAAGGTCGATCAAGTAGATAGCGAAACGCTAGCCTTCGCTCAACAACAGTATCCCGAAGCTGTGTTTATTTCAGCTACTCAACGCTTAGGTTTAGAGACCCTACGCCAGCGGATGGTGCAACTGGTTGATGAAGCAGTTTCACAACCGCACTAATAAAAATGTGACAAGAAGCCAGTAATTACGGTGTCTATTTTTGGCAATGTCCCCCGCTTAAAAAGGGGTTATAAGCATTTTCCCCCTTTTTAAGGGGGATTCGGGGTTCCCTCGGGGGAGAGGGGGGATCGAGTGTATAGGACACCCAGTTAAGTCAAGAACCAGCAAGCTAAGCAAACAAGAATTCACACACTATTTGCAATGATGAACAATCCAATAACGTGGAAGTACATATTTCAAACCAAAGCTATCATTAACTGGGTCGAATCTGTAGCTTTGTTGTTATCTGACCAATGGATTCGCCAAATGCTAGGTCAAGAACCGCTCACCAATCCTGAATATTTACATCTGTTTGGCGCATTGGTATTTACGATCGGGATTGGTTATTGGTGGGTTGGTAAGGATATCTCTCGAAATCACGATCTTATAAGATTTGGAATTTGCGCCCAAGTTTCTGTCTTTATCGTTTTGGCTTATCACACCTTAATCGGTGGTCTTCACCCATTTTATTTAGTTCCGGGTGTCATTGACCTTACCTTTGCGATTCTCTTTAGTTTATTTCTCTCCTCTTATGAGCGGATTAAACCAGCTTTAGAGTAATTAGAGTCGAGTATATGCAACTTAGAACCCCACCCCTACCCGTGAACGGGGAGGGAGAAATCTTACCTTCCTATGTCAACGGGAAATTATACCAGTCATAAATAATTCCTGAACGCAAGATACCCGACTTCTTGGAGAAGTCGGGTATCTGAATCTCGCATCTGACAACTCAAATAGGAGAGAACGCAACATGACACAAAAACATGGCCCTTGGACAATCCAAGAAACAAATCGAAAGTACCAAAATTCATTTATAAATGTTCGTGAAGACCAAGTTCTCCAACCTGATGGACAACCGGCTACGTATGCTACCGTCACGATGAAATCTGGCGTTGCTATTTTGCCAATCGATAGCGATCGCGTAGTCTATCTTACCCGGCAATTTCGTTATGCGCTTGGCAAAGAAAGCATTGAAGTTGTCGCTGGTGCTATTGAGGAGGATGAACCGCACCTGGAATCTGCACAACGAGAAATTGAAGAGGAACTGGGAATTAAAGCTTCAGAATGGCTCGATCTCGGAGTTTTTGACTTAGATACATCAATTGTCTGCTGTCCGGTGCGTCTATTTCTAGCAAAGCAATTAACATTCACCCAATCCCATCAAGAAGGAACGGAAACGATAGAAACAGTTCGGATTCCCTTAAGTGAAGCGGTGCAGATGGTCATGGATAGCGTAATCACACACGCGCCAAGCTGTGTGCTGATTCTGAAAGCGAATAAGGTACTTGGCGAATAATAGGCGATCGCGCTGACACTGGCTAAACATATCACCACAAACTTTGGAACTTATGAATAAGTCTCACGGTTGGGACGTACTCAAACTAAGCTAATGGCAAATGTGGCTGGCAAATGTGGCTGGCAAATGTGACTCGCAATAGTAGCTATGACTTTGGTTGCGGCTTCCTTTTCAAGCACTTTTAGTCACTTGGGCTTGGTGATTTGCAAGAGATAATGATTTAGTTCAAATGGAACAACTGAATGAGTGAAGAACAAGAGCAGGAATCTCAACCTTTTACGGCAGCTCCGCTGCTGCAAATTGGTACTAGCGGTTGGGTTTATAAGCACTGGATGAACATTTTCTATCCAGCGCAGATGCCTGGAAACCAACAACTCCCATTTTATGCACAGCACTTTCCGACTGTAGAAGTTAACTTTTCTTTTTATCGTCTGCCAGAGCGGTCTGTATTTGAAACGTGGCGAGAGCAAACACCTGAAGGGTTTATTTTTGCTGTGAAAGGTAGCCGCTACCTTACCCACATGAAAAAGTTAAAAGATCCGGCTGAGCCGCTATCTCGCTTGATGGAACGAGCGGGGGGTTTGCAAGAAAAATTAGGCCCAATTCTGTTCCAATTTCCTCATACCTGGCCCCTGAATATCGAGCGACTTCAGCCGTTTTTGGAATTACTTTCTTCCTATCCAGAACAACGTTATACATTTGAATTTCGGCACCAAAGCTGGCTGATTCCACAGGTGTACAAACTATTAGAAGATGCGGGTGCAGCCCTTTGTTTGCCCGTTAGTCCCACAGTTCCGCTAGATATTCGTTTGACTGCGCCCTGGACTTATATTCGCATGCACAGCGGACAATGGGGTGTTGGTTACAGCGAGGAAGAATTGTCTACTTGGGCTTCTCATATCCGCTCATTTCTTCAAAAAAAGATTGACGTGTACGTATATTTCAACAACGATCCAGATGGTCATGCTATCCGCGATGCTGAACGCCTGAAAGCATTACTGTCCATGAATTGTTCAACGTTTTAGTGATGAGGAAAAGCAAATAATACCTGGCGATTGGAAATCGCGGCTACGCAAACAAAGTCCGCCTGCGCGGACTATTGAACTCTGCTTCTGTCAGGTTTAGCGTGTAAGGACGCGATCGCTCGTTTCCTCTGATGCAGTGAAATTGTTAGCGCTAGTTGTGTCGTGGGAATACTGAGAAAGAATGCGATCGCTCGTTTTCTGTGATGCAGCTAAATTGTTAGCGCTAGCTGTGTCGTGGGAATACTGAGAAAGGATGCGATCGCGCTGCTTAAGTTTTAGCAACCAGGAGAAAATCATGAGTTTAACAGTTACAGCAACATTTATGCTTGCTGATTGGATCGCCAAAGGACTTGCAGATGGAACCTTTGAGCGGTTTGGAGGTGTGATCCGGGAAGTAGGGACGAAACACGTTGTTACTTGGTTAAAGGATATAACAGCAAATTCTTCTCAAATGCCAACACCAACAGGTTCTTCTCCCAATTTACTCAACCTTATTTTTTCAGGGGCAAATCTAGCTGGTTCAGTTGCTAATGCAGCAGTGACAGGGAAAGGATTAGGTGTTGTTAACCAGCGTCTGGGTGGACTTGAACAAGCCAGTTTCGGTAATCTCGCTGTTTCAGGGGTAACTTTGGTCGCTTCAGTGGCTAACGCCGCTGTTACAGGGAAAGGATTAGCTGATGTGAACCAGCGGCTAGGTGGAATTGAGCAGCAAGTAGGAAATATCCACCAGGGTTTGCAACAAGCTCAAGGAATTTTGCAAGTGGCTTCTGCTGCTAGCGTACTGAATCTAGGTGTTGCGGTGATGGGATTTGCTGTATTAAACCAGCGTCTCAACGAACTGGAACAACGCCTAAAACAAAGTGAGGAACTGCTAAACAAAATTAATCGCAAAATTGACATTGGATATTATGCTAACTTCAAAGCTGCTATTGGTCTGGCGATGAATGCCTTTACAATGACCAAAGTGGAAAACAGAGAACGGATGGCGATTGAAGCTATAAACCGTTTTCTAGAAGCTGAACATATTTACACTGACTACACAGACAAAGAACTTGAGCAAGGTAGCCAGATTGCTGATGAATATCTTTTGACGTTATCTCTAGCTTATATTGCTGAAGCACGCTGTCATCTTGAGTTAGGAGAACCCGAAACAGCACTAAGTCGCTTCCAAGAAGGCGCGAAAGTTGTCCGTTCTCGTACTCAGAAATATGTTGATCTTCTACTTACTTCTAACCCAGCAGCCTATTTACAGCCTCAGTTTAAAGGTCAGATAGATTTGCGGCGGCTAACCCGGATTTACCAGTGGATCGATCCAGCTTTGGATGAAAATGCTGTGTTTGAGCTTCAACGTGAGAATTTGCTCAAGATAGCGCAAGATCCTGATAAATGGGCTGAATCTCTACCAGCGGCAATTCTAAGTCGCGTTGAGGTTGCAGGAGGTTGGTTTGGGCCAAATGCAGGAGATTTGAAGCGGGAGGCTGATAAACGGCTTCCCGAAGTGCTGGAAGTCATGGAATCTATGGTGGAAACCAATCGCCGTTTTGAAGCGTATCAGACAGAAATACAAGCGATCGCACAATTGGGAATTACCTTCCATGACTGGCTGAAATTAACTCCCTCCATAGACTCTAAACCCGACGGTGCAGAATTAATGTACATCATTCCATCCCAGCCGTTAGAGTTGCAATTCTCTGTTTAAAGTGGTTTCTCTTCCAGAAAAGAATAGCCAGCAAATATCGCCTGACAATCTCTTCCCAAGCACAGGCGATATGCTGATCATTAAAATTTAAAAGTAAAAAAAGCTAATCCGTGATTATTGCGCGTAACCAATAAGAAGATAAATGTCAAGATAGCACCAGAAAAAATAGCCCATAAAACATATCGATTTTTTCGATTCAACCAACTAAAGAAGAATACTAAAAGGAGAAAAAGAATAGTAGTAGCAATTCTTTGTAAGTTTCTTAAATCCCAAGCTATCAAGGGGTCTTCCAAATCTCCAAGCATCATATAAAATAGCTCCTTGTAATTTAGGCTTATTCTAAGCAATATCAATAGACAGCTCAACAGCTAAACACATAGTTTTGTGTAGACGATACCAAGCGATCGCTACTGTTAGGAAAGCGAATATAGACAATGGTGTTGAAATACTACTAATGATAGTTGACAAATATCAAAAGATTGCCTTTTGAATATCGCCACTGAAAGTTAGAAAGCAAGTCAGAAAGCCGCCTTAGCCGCCATCTCCAAAGCGATAGCCTTTGCCATAGACAGTGTGAATCAAAGTTGTCTCTCCAGATGCCTCAATTTTGCGGCGCAAAAGGCGAATCAAAGCGGCTAAAACGTTACTGCTGGGTTGTTCGTCTGGGTTCCACAAATGTTGATGAATTTGGGCGTGAGTGAGCAACTGCCCCGCGTGACTCATAAAATATTCCAGCAGCTGAGTTTCTTTCTCCGATAACTCAATGGTGCGTCCGTGACGATAAGCTAGCTGGTTTTCACAATCTAGTTCTAAATCTCCAATCTGAAGTAAGTGAGGATGGTAGTGCGCTTCTATCGTCGCGCTAGCAGGCGCATCAGTCGCGGAACGACGCAGCAAGGCGCGGACTCGTGCGAGTAACTCTCGCAATTCAAACGGCTTCACTAGGTAGTCATCCGCACCGGCGTCCAAACCCAGCACGCGGTCGTCTAGGGTATCTTTGGCAGTGAGAAAGAGGACGGGTGTAGCATCTTTGCGCGATCGCATCTGCTGACAAATTTCCAACCCGCTGATCTGCGGCAGCATCCAATCCAAAATCAGCAAGTCATAGCCTCCTTGCAGCGCCATCTGGTTGCCAGACGCCCCATCATAAGCCAACTCAACGCTGTAGCCTTCACGACTTAGCACGCGACTCAGCGGTTCAGTCAGCTCAACTTCATCATCTACCAAGAGAATTCGCATCACAAAAGTTATGAATTATGAGGTATGAGTTATGAGTTACCTTGTGACATCCAGAACTCAATACTTAACACTCAGAACTCTATTCTATGCTTACCGTTGCATTGCCCAAAGGCGCACTCTTATCTGATAGCATTCGTCTACTGCAAAGTGTCGGACTCGACTTTAGCGCCTTCAAAGATTCTGCCAACCGCCAACTGCAAATACAAGACCCCACCGGCACCGCCCAAGCCCTACTGGTAAGGGCGCAAGATGTCCCAGTTTATGTGGAATATGGGCAAGCACATTTAGGGATAGTCGGTTACGATGTTCTGCGGGAGAAAAACCCCCAGGTTGCTCATCTAGCTGACCTCCGATTTGGTTCTTGTCGGCTGTCAGTGGCGGTAAAGTCTTCTAGCCTTTATCGGTCAGTCTTACAACTGCCGCCCCACGGTCGAGTCGCGTCTAAGTTTGTTCACTGTGCCTACGAATACTTTGAAAGCTTAGATTTACCCGTAGAAATTGTGCCTTTGTCTGGTTCCGTAGAACTAGGGCCGATTACCGGGATGTCCGAGGCGATTGTGGATTTAGTTTCCACAGGTCGCACCCTGAGCGAAAATGGCTTGATCGAGATTGATACACTATTTGAAAGTACAGCGCGGTTAATTGCCCACCCTCGGAGTTATCGCCTGAATATGGGCGATATCCATCAATGGGTCGAAGATATCAGAAGCGCTGTTCTAATTAATTGCTAGCGCAAGGCGATCAAATGGACGAAACAATTAGGATTTGCTCGGTTGATAAAAATGCTTGGAGTTCAGTTGTGCAAGGTTTTGACCCGAATATTCTCCAAGACGTGCTAGAAGTCTATGGCGCTGATGGCGAGAAAGTCGGAACTCTGTGCGAATCGGTAGATGGCAAATCCTACATCAACGGGCAACCTGAAACGGCTTACCTATCTCTACAGGCAGCTGCTACAGCACTGGTAAAAGGGGAACAATAAAAAAGTAGAAATACGATAGCTTTGGCAGCATGACTCAATCCCCGCCTCTGACGGAAACTAGAGAGCGATCGCGCGTTCGTGAAAGCGACTGGCGACTCTTCCTGCGCTTAGTCCCCTACGCGCGGAAAAGCAGTCGTCTGCTGATAATTTCCATCCTGTTGTTGGTGCCGCTGTCAGTCGCCGGGGCAATTCAACCGATCATCGTGGGGCAAGCAATTTCGCTGATTCGCGGGGAAGAAGTCTGGTCTTTTCTTCAAGGTAAAGGCTTGTTGGAAGGAATCAATCTTCTCGCCGTTTTACTGCTGCTAACGATGATCGTTCGCATGGTGTTCACCGCCGCCCAAGGTTACACCGTGCAGAAGGTGGGGCAGCAAATTACCGCCGAGATTCGCACTGACTTATTTCATCACGTCACGTCCTTAGCGGTGCGATTTTTTGACCGCACCCCTGTAGGACGATTGATTACCCGCCTCACCAGCGATGTCGAAGCACTAGGGGATGTCTTTTCCACAGGTGCCATTGGCATTGTCAGCGATCTGGTATCGATTTTAGCGATCGCTGTCACCATGTTTTTGCTGCAATGGCAGCTGGCATTGATGCTGACACTGATGTTGGTGCCAGTCACGGCTTTGATTATTTACTTCCAACAGCAGTATCGCAAAGCCAATTACAAAGCCAGAGAAGAACTGTCTGCACTCAACTCAACGCTGCAAGAAAACATCGTAGGGGTGAACGTCGTGCAGCTATTCCGGCGAGAGAAATTCAACTCAGAACTGTTTCGGGTGACGAATCAGCGGTACATCGAGGAAGTGGATAAAACCATTTTTCACGACTCAGCCGTATCAGCCACCTTGGAGTGGATTGCACTGGTAGCGATCGCGGGCGTACTCTGGTTAGGCGGACAAATGATTATGGGCAAAGCCCTCAGTTTTGGCACCCTCTCTGCCTTTATCCTGTATGCCCAGCGTCTCTTCGATCCCTTACGACAATTTGCTGAAAAATTCACCTCCCTGCAATCTGGTTTCACCGCCGTCGAACGCATCACCGATATTCTCAACGAACCAATTGAAATCCGCGATCCTGAAGGGACACAAAAACAGCTTATAGACAGGGGAATTATCCCGTCTGTAGCAGAGGAACCCAGGAGAATTTCCCATTCCCCATCCCCAACCGCCAAAGGTGAAATTCGCTTTGAAAATGTCTCCTTTGCCTACAAAAATGATGAATACGTCCTCAAAGACCTAAACTTCACCATCCATCCCGGCGAAAAAGTCGCTCTCGTTGGCCCCACAGGTGCCGGTAAAAGTTCGATTATTCGCCTGCTGTGTCGCCTTTACGAAACCACCGAAGGTCGCATTTTCCTCGATGGTGTCAATGTCCGGGACTTACCCCAAAGAGAACTGCGGGAACACCTAGGCGTCATCCTTCAAGATGGCTTTCTGTTTGCCGGTGACGTGAAGAGCAACATTACTCTAGGAGATACTTACTCCTTTGAAGAAATTCGACAAGCCGCCGAAAAAACCAATGTTGCCAGTTTTATCGAACAACTGCCTCAAGGCTACGATACCCAACTTAGAGAACGAGGCACTAATATCTCCAGCGGACAAAAGCAACTCTTAGCATTTGCCCGTGCCGCTATCCGCAATCCCCGTATTTTAGTGCTAGATGAAGCAACAGCCAGTCTAGACGTAGGTACAGAAGCCTTAATTCAAGATGCCCTCGACAAATTGCTGGAGGGACGCACCGCCATTATCATCGCGCACCGTCTCTCAACCATCCGCAATGTAGACCGGATTTTGGTGCTGAAGCGAGGGCAACTGGTAGAGTCGGGCAGCCACGATCAATTGTTGCGCCAAGGCGGATTGTACGCCAGTTTGTATCAGTTGCAAATGTTAGGCGCGTGAACTACCCACGCTGACTTGGAACTCCAAGTCAGCGTGGGCTTCTGTAATCACAGGGGAGTGCCGCAGCTTGGACTTTCGCCCTAACCTTGGTCTTATCTCCCCTCCTACAGCAGAAACGGCTGAACCTTCCGCCTTTAGCATTCTGATCCCCTCTGCTCTAATATTTATCGCTGCGTTTCCATCACGGTCATGATGAGTATTGCAGTGAGGACAAGTCCATTCCCTCACCTCCAACGACATCTCACCTATTTGATTGAAACAATTAGAACAAAGTTTGGAACTAGGGAACCATCTATCAATCTCAATCAACTTTCCGCCTTTGCGTTCTAGCTTGTAGGCTAAAAAGTTGGTGAATGTTCCCCACCCAACATCAGAGATTGCTTTCGCCAATTTATGATTGCGTACCATGCCTTTAACATGAAGATCCTCTACGATGATAGCTTGGCTATCGCTGACCAACTTATGGCTAAGTTTATGTAGGAAATCTTGCCGCGAATTAGTAATTCGCTCGTACACTTTGGCGACAACTTTTCTATACTTGTGTCTTGAATTACTCCCTTTTCGTTTACGGGCTAGTTTTTGTTGCTTGCATTTCAGGTTTTTCTCATGTTTGGCGAGGTGTTTAGGATTATCGTACTTAGAAACCTTCTCGCCGTCAGTAACAATAGCGAAATGTTTCAATCCTAAGTCAACTCCGTAAATTTTACCTTCCGCTGTAGGTGGTTTCTCGCCTGCAACTTCAGTCAGGATAGACGCGAAGTATTTCCCTGATGGTGTTTTGCTCACAG
Organism: Trichocoleus sp. DQ-A2; assembly: GCF_039961915.1. NCBI lineage: Bacteria > Bacillati > Cyanobacteriota > Cyanophyceae > Leptolyngbyales > Trichocoleusaceae > Trichocoleus > Trichocoleus sp. DQ-A2. The sequence goes on along the minus strand of NZ_JAMPKD010000005.1, from coordinate 141,379 downwards.
TAACCGTCTTGATTCTCCCCTCAATTTGTCTATGTATTTTGGCTTTAACTATCCCGATGTTGCCGGGGAGCTTGATATTGCTGTCTACAATTTTGACGTTTTGAGGATACTGAACTGACTGTTTGCCATGCTTGAATTTGAACTGAGGAAACCCCGCACGTTTCTCAAAAAAGTTTTTGTACGCTGTGGTTAGATTAAGCGTTGCCGCCTGTAAAACTTGGCTGTAACACTCAGCTAACCAAGCTGTATCTTCAGCCTTTTTGAGTGTTGGAAGAAATGCGTTGAGTGCTGCACGTCCAAGTCCTTTACCCGTCTCCTTGTAAGTCTCAATAGATTTATTCAGAGCATAGTTCCACCACCAACGCGAACATCCAAATGTTTGCGCTAATAGTATTTCTTGTTCTTTGGTTGGATATAAACGGACAAGGACCGCTTTGTGTAACACTCAGCATCACCTCCTTGGCAAAAATACTTTACCATCAATCAATATTGTGGCAAAGTAGTTCAATCAAATAAAATAATGGGTGATTCCTCGTGCATCTTTTTCCTCGCCTCACGGCATTGGCAAAAAATACAATCGTCACCACCCGCCTTATATCCCGCCATTGATTCGGAGTACCAAATGAGCGTGGGGGACTTACGCCGATCTAATTAAACTGATATCTTGCACCAAGCCCCCAGAATAGAATTCTGGGGCTACATAAACCAAGTCCGCCGGAGCGTACTAACCGAAAATCAAGAGTTTTGTAACCTGCGTAGGCAGGTTTCGTTTGTGTAGCGGCGGTTTCTACCGCCTGGTGGAAGATATAAGTTAAACAAACGTGCCATTTGACTGCTTGCGTTGAATGCCAATCACTGAAGGACGCGGTGGTCCTTGAGGATTTCCCTCAATATTGCTAGGCCAATTACTACCACGCGGAACCGTGCGTTGTTGGTTAAAGAGAGTGCCATTTAAGTCCAGCATCTCAATCGTTCGGCTTAGAGTTTGCTGAGGATTGAACGGGCAATCTTCACCAGGGTGCTGCACCGAAATAATCAGCGTATCCCCGATAAAAGTAGGCCCTGTCAACTCGCAACGTGGAGGACCGTAGGCAAAGGGGACGATTTCTCCAGCATCCGGGCCAGTGGTGGGAATGAAAAAGAGCCAGTTATTGCCAAAAACCCCAATCAGGTTAGAAGTTTGAACATTGAGATTAGAATCATCCACACTAGGAGAGTTAGAACCCACGACCCTGTGGTCTATCGCTAATGGCGTTGCGGCAGCACCAACATCAAAACCATTGTGAGCGCTAGTAGACATATCTGTAACACCCCAAATATTTCCTTGGGGGTCAAATGCCAAATTATCCACATTGGCAAAACCCGAACCCGGTTCTGCTGCCGCTTCCCCACCTTTAGCAAATCGCTGCCAGCGGAAAGTTGTACCCGTGCCATCCGAGCTGTTTTCCATAATTTTGAACAGTTCGCCCGAAGGTTGTCCGGCGTTGACGGCAGGGCTGTACTTAGAAACCACAAAGATTCGAGAATCGGGGTAGCCATCGCTTCCGGCTGCACCATCCGTGTAGGCAATAAATACATCCTTGGTGCGAGGATGAACTTCGATATCTTCGGGACGTGCGGTGGGAGTTCCGCCAAGGAGGTTGGCAGCTAAGAAGGCATCCACGAGGACAGCCCCTTGGCTGGTATAGAAGTTGGACAGCTTCTTACCTTGATAACCTGCCAGGGCTGTGGCTTCATTGGTGGTATCTAGGTTGAATGCACCGCCATCTGTAGTTTGACCTGCAATACCGTTCCGTCTGGGTAATTTAATCAAACCATTCCGGCTCGCTTTGCCCAAAGCGGCAATTTCTTTTGAGCCAAGAACGGAGGGCGGAATCGGATTGGTAGCAGCATTCAAATCCAGGGGAATCCACGTTCCTGTCCCGTCAGGATTGTAACGGGCGACGTACAGCGTCCCCTCCTCAAATAAAGCGCTGTTATTCTTGCTATTCGGGGCAGAAACAGTGCCTTTGCTAACAAATTTCCAGGTGTGTCCGCCGCGCCGGTCATCACCCATGTAGGCAACTAATTTTTTCCCAGCTTCCGCCCGCATGGCGATGTTTTCATGGCGATAACGACCTAATGCAGTGTGCTTGCGCGGGCGGAAATTCGGGTTACTGGGATCGATTTCCACCATCCAGCCGTATTTCTCGCCAACCAAGCCAAATTTTTCCCCACTGGTACCGGCGGTGTAGCTAGTCTGAGTACCATCAGATTTTACAGATTCTGTGACTCCTACAAAAAAGGCTGTGCTTGCCTGAAAGTTTTCTTCCGCTGAGAGGATGGTTCCCCAGGGAGTAGTGCCGCCAGAGCAGTTGTAGGCAGTGCCAATGATTTTGTTACCCAGCCCATCTACGCTGAGAGGAAATACTTGGGTGGCAGCGGGTCCCGTACTCAACAGGTAGTTTTGATCGCCTTTCTGGTAGCTCTTGGAACCCCAAGAAGTAATAGTTTTATACTGATCGGAACGCTGGCTGTTAATCCCTAAACCGGAAAGACCATGAAGGCGTCGATTGTTGGGATCTTTAACAATCGAATAGCGTCCGGCGCGATTTTGGCGTGCCATCCGCAGAACCGAACCGCCCATGTTGTACATGATTTCGCCCAACAGGAAAAGATCGGTTTTGTCACCCGGTAAACTCTGCCCAACGACTAAGGGATAAGACTCAGGTAATCCTGCTAAATCCTCTGGGACTTCAGGGAGTGTAAAAGTAAACGGGTAGGAGACATACTCGTGATTTACCCAAAGGTAGCCGTCGTTGGGATTTCTGCCATCCAGGGGAACAAAGCCGGTGTAGTCGTTGTTGTAGCCAAAGTATTCTTCTGGGTTGGGATAAACGCGATCGCCCCAACGTACAATCACATAACGTTCGTACTCTGGGGGCACCACTACATCATCAACGATGTTGTAGGTGCTTAACCGAGTATCGGTAGAAGCATTAATTACGCTTCCTTGATAATTAATGGCTGTGGCGTAAAAACTTTTTTGTTCTTGGTAAATCGGTAAAGGATGCGGCAATCGCACTGGGGTAAATTTCAGTGGTAGAACCGCTTGGGCAACGTTAGGATTGCTGCCAAAATGCTGTCTCCCCAAAGTAGGAGCTAGTACAGCAGTACCCGCACTCGCCCCAAAAAAAATTAGTAGCTGCCTCCGACTGAACTTAGACATTAAATTCCTCTCTTTTTGCGATCGCAATAATCAAAAATTTTGAGTCATTATTTGACAGGAATTTAGCCGAGCTAACCTCTATAAAGCTTAAACAGTCAACCAAAAATGCTGCGACAGCTAAGCCACAGCATTCATGTCAACGGCTAGTCAACGCAGCATTACCTCAAGCCATCGGCATAAGTATCTATACCTGTAGCATCCTGCCTGCTTTTTGTTCTCTTTAGTCGAATGGGCGGCTCCCTCATACTCGACTTCCACCGCCAAATCTGAGTGTTTCTACGCACCCTCTGGAATACTACTGACGTAGAATTAAGCTTCTTTAATCTCTGGGTTAATAAAAGATTAATAAAATATAAATTTATCAAGAAGTTGTCAATAAGATTGTTAAGCCAAATTTTAGCAGGTCTTATTCCTCTATTAATGTTCGCTTAACCAAAAATGCTTTTAATAGAGATATCAGTGAAAATACTTAAAAAGCTAAACTAAGCCTGCTTTTAAAAATTAGCAAAACTTTAAAAATGACCTTTTTGGCAAAAAAAATTAGGAGTTAACTTAATGATAAAAACAATTAGTCTTGCAGCACTGGCTATCAGTGTAAGTGTAGTTTTTCCATCTACAGTAAAGGCTGCTGTTCTGAATAAAGGATTTGAACAAGGGTTTCAGAGTTGGAAAGCCCTAGGCGATTATCGAATAGAAACTTCAGATTTTGGAATTAAGCCATTCCAAGGAAAAAACCAGGCTTTTCTCTCAACTGCATACCAAGAAACTTTTAGTCTCGACAATAATTCTAATCCGATTATTGGCGGTAATGCTGCTCCCGTCACTTTCATTTCTGGCTTTGCTGAAGAAGAAACTTTAGAAGGATTCTTGGGTTTCTCAACTTTCTTGGGCGATCAATCTTTATACGCTATAGCTACCGCAGAGCCGATTGAGGGATCTGCCATTAAGCAAACTTTTAAAGGCAGTGCTGGGCAAAAGTTATCTTTTTCTTGGAACTTCCTCACGAATGAGGCTGTTGAGCAATCTGCGGTTGATGACTTTACCTATCCTGATTTTAATGACTTTGCTTTTGTAAGTCTTCAGTCAGATTCTGGTACTCAATTCTTTAATTTAGCGGATACGATTTCAAAATTCAGTAACTCTTCAAGTGTCTTTAATAAAGAAACTGGATGGCAAGCTTTTTCTTATATTCTTCCAGCCTCAGGGGAATATACTTTAGGGATTGGGGTTGTGGATGTTGGGGATGGAACACGGATTTCTGCCTTAGTGGTTGATGAGGCAGAGGCAGCAGTTGTTCCTGAAAATACTCCTACATTGGGTATACTTCTTTTTGGAACTTTAGCAGCAGTAACCAGGTTAAAGGGTAGAAAGAAAAATTCAGGTTTGTTGTCTTAAAAAAATTATTTTAGCGTTTTTTATACTTAGAGACGCAATGAATAATTTTCGGTTACTGCTGTAATTCTTAGATTCTCCCAAAACTCCATTAATTAGAATAGGAGCTTAAAAAAAGCTTAAGCGTAGCAGTAAAAAAGCAGATAGATATTGAAAAAACTCTTTTTTACTTTTTTTGCGCCTTGTTAAGGCAATATTGGAAAATGCTGAAGTTTTTTTAATCTTAACGAAGTGTATTAAAGGCGCAATTATTGCGCCTTTATCTGTATATTTAACTGTATATTAATCATCCCGGAAACCTGGATCGTCTTCGGGTCTGAGGGTTGGTGTAGGAGGAATTGGAGATGAGAAGGAATCAGATGAATTATAAAAGCCTAGTAGCAATCCAGAATTATCAAAATATCGAATCCAACGATCAATTTTAGGTTCTGTTTGCCAATCAGAACGATACACTTTTGAAAATAGAAGCGGGGCTATTAGTCCTTTGACATCACCGAATATTCTGATATAAATTTGTGTAACCTCCGGATTTTGTGCGAATCCCTGCTCAACAGAATTGCTAGCAATAGATTCTGCTTGCTCAAGCACCTCTTCAAAACTTTGATTGGTATTCGGACTAAAAATTAAATCGATTTGTTGAAGTTCCGGTTGTTGACTTGTAAACTCCTGAATTTGAGGGAGAACAGGCGGAGCGATCGCGCTCAATCCTGCCAAAATTAAAAATGTAGCTGAAACGATCCCGCGATGGATATCCATTGCTGTTACTCATTAAAATTTTATGGCTTTATTTCTTCTACTGAGAGTTACTTTTGACACAGCTTATCTCCGCGATCGCACTTCAGCATTAACAGACTAACACTCGTAGAATTAATCAGCCACTAAGCTAAGGTTAATTCTCAGTAAAGACGAAAAATCGAAGATGGTGGTTAGGTGTAGTGTATTTAAGTAAAAATCTTATCCAATGGAGCCTAACCGTGCTGCTGAATGGGAATTGCGATCGCAAACTCTGTACCTTGCCCCAGTTCCGAGAGACAGTGCAATTGACCCCCATGTTTTTCCACCACAATTTGATAGCTGATTGATAAACCTAACCCCGTACCTTTGCCTACAGGTTTGGTTGTAAAAAAGGGATTGAATAGCTGTTTTTTCATAGCTTCCGTCATCCCTAGACCGTTATCGGCAATGCTAATTAATACCCGATCGGAGTTGACAACAGAGGTGCGAATGCAAATTTTAGGGATGTAGAACTTAGTATTTTCTTCCCCACGTTCCATTCTCTCTTCTAAGGCATCGATTGCATTCGTCAGTAGATTCATAAAGACTTGATTCAATTGTCCGGCATAGCATTCTACCTGCGGCAAGTCGCCGTATTCCTTCATTAGTTGAATGTCAGGATGGTCAGGCTTTGTTTTCAGGCGATTTTGTAGAATCAGGAGGCTGCTCTCAATCCCTTCATGAATATCAACCGCCTTCATTTCTGCTTCATCCAGACGGGAGAAGTTCCGCAGCGATAAGACAATCTGACGAATACGCTCAGCACCTACTTTCATTGAAGCTAGCATCTTAGGAAGGTCTTCGATCAGAAAATCGAGATCGATAGCCGCCATTTCGTCTTGAATCTCAGGGACTGGATGGGAATAGTGCTGTTGGTAGAGCTGTAGCAGATTGAGGAGGTCTTTCGTATATTCATCTGCGTGAGCTAAGTTTCCATAGATAAAGTTGACGGGATTATTAATTTCATGGGCAATACCGGCAACCAACTGCCCTAAACTCGACATTTTTTCTGTCTGTACCAGCTGAGCTTGGGTCTGTTGGAGTTCGGAGAGGGTTTGTTCGAGCTTGGCGGCTTGTTCTTGGAATTGTTTGGCAGTGGTGCGGGTGGCAGCGTAGAGTTCGGCTTGGTTAATCGCGATCGCAAGTTGGTCGGTTACAGCGTGCAGCAGTTCGACTTCCCAATCGCTCCAAGGTCTGGGTGCAGAACTCTGGCAACAACTCAGGATACCAATGGTACCCGATCGAGTTTGAATGGGCAGCACCAAGATAGAGGCGAAGCCCATCGAACGCAGAAATCTACGCCACAGGCGATCGCTAGCGTATGCCACGCTTCGCGGCTTCTCGCTTGGCTGAGCTGCGCTTCGCGGCTTCTGGCTCAGTTTCTCGATATCATCTATCCGCAGCATTTCCAGGTTCAAAAGTTTTTGCCCCATCGATCCGACAGCAGCAATCGGGTAATAACCTCTGAGATCGGAAAGCTCCGAATTGCGAGCTTCCTTGACAATTGCCCAACCGGGTTCCTCTCTGTCAGGGTAATACCAGGCAAAATGACACCGCTCAATCTGCAACAAATTGCGGATCTCTTGCACGGTTGTTTCCAAAACTTTGTCTAAGTTAAGACTGTTACGGATTTGGCTAGCGAGACGGTTGAGCAAGTTTTCCCGCCTTGCTTGCTCTCTTAGCCGCGCCTCACTTTCGCGCAGTGCTTCTTCCGCCTGTCGGCGATCGGTGATATCCGTAATCATCGCAAAGGCTCCAGCATAATTCCCTGCTGAGTCGAAGATGGGAGAGGTCGAAACAATTGCCCATCGAAACGAGCCATCTTTGCGACATAATTTAAAATCAATCTTGGCCTCGATACCTTGGCGGCGAAGCTCGACTTGGCGAGCCGCGATCGCTTTCCCTTCATCATCCATGAAATCAAATAGCGACCTACCCTGCATCTCCTCAATGCTGTAGCCAAGCATTTCTGCCAGTGTGCGATTGACAAAAATCGTCTTGCTTTCAGCGTCGATCACCCAAATTCCTTCTAAGGCAGTCTCAATAAAGTGACGATAACGCTCTTCGGATTCTCGTAGCGCCTCCTCAGCAGCTTTACGCTCGGTGATATCCCGCGAGACGCCGACTAGACCTATGACATTTCCAGAAGCATCACGCAAAACGCTTTTTGTAGAGAGATAAGTTTTGGTAACGCCCTTGATAATGAGAACTTCCTCAACTATCTCAGGTTCACCTGATTCCATAATCCGGCAGTCAGTTTCGGTTATCTGACAGGCAATCTCAGGTGGCAACAACTCGGCATTATTCTTACCGATAATTTCCTCTACCTGCCGATTGAAAATCGTGCCAACACCTGAATTCGCCATCACCACCCGGCATTGTAGATCTTTGACAAAGATGGCATCGGGTGTTCCTTCAATAACTGCCTGCAAGAGGCTATAGCTCTGTTCGAGCGCCACCTCGGTACGCTGGCGCTCTAGCATTTCTTCCTGCAATTGCTCGTTGGCTTTCCTAAGTTCAGCCGTCCGCTCTTCGACCCTGATTTCTAGCTCAGCCTTTGCCTTTTTTAGGGCTTGCTCTGCCTGGTGACGCTCGGTAATGTCAATCCCCGTACCGATGATGTACTTGACCCCACCAGAGGAGTCGAGCAGCGCCGTATTCGACCAAGCAATCAAACGGCGATCGCGATCGCGCGTTAACCAATAGTTGTCATACTGGTTTGGAAACTGACCCGCTTGAAGATTTTTGAAGACCGTTTTGACAGATTCCACTTCTTCTGGCAGCAGAAATAAATCCCAGAATGGTCTGCCTTTGACTTCCTCCGCCGAGTAAGCAGTGGTTTGCTGGCAAGCTTGATTAAAAACGACAATTCGCCCCTGGGTATCGAGAACCACTACCAAAGTTGCTGCTGTATCTAGAACAGCGGCGACGAAGTTGCGCTCGTCCGGCAACACTTCCTCGGCGTTGAAGGTTACACGACTTTCTGACATATTTTTTGAGATGCTTATTCAGAATTTGTTGATTCTACATGATGGTGCTATTGGTTCAGATTCTTCAGCTACAAAAATTTGGATTAAAACTGTTTAACCAAGACTTGTGTTGGCGGAAAGCAAATTACAGCATACGAATCTTAATTTGACTTGGCTAGAACCGATTTTGCAGACAAACCTGACTGCTTAATCGGAAGGTAAATTGCAAATTCTGTTCCTTCATTCATCTGGGAACTCACCATAATTTTTCCATGATGCTTTTCCATAATTTGATAGGAAATCGAAAGTCCTAAGCCAGTTCCCTTCCCGACATCTTTAGTTGTAAAAAACGGGTCAAATATTTTCTCTAGAATTGGTTGGGGGATTCCAGAACCATTATCCCGAATTCTCACGATTATCTGATTTTTTCCTAATACTTGGCTAGAAATAACAATTTGTTTATCTTCCCGCTCTTTCTGAGCCAGCAGTGCATCAATCGCATTACTCAGGATATTCATAAATACTTGATTGAGCTGTGCAGGATAACACTCAACAAGAGGTAACTTGCCATAGTGTTTAATAACATTAATCTCTTTTTTGAGACGGTTATTTAAAATTAACAGCGTATTGTCCATGCCTTCGTGGAGATCAACGGCTTTCATCTCCGCTTCATCAAGACGCGAGAAGTTCCGCAAGGATAAGACTAACTCTCGAATTCGCTGCGTCCCTATCTTCATAGAAGACAGCATTTTGGGTAGGTCTTGAGCGATAAATTCTAGGTCAATTTTCTCTACAAAACTCTGAATTTTAGGCGCGGTATTAGAATATTGTTGCTGATAAAGTTTCACTAAGTTAAGTAAGTCTTGAACGTAGTCGTTCGTGTGTTGCAGATTGCCGTGGATAAAGTTAACTGGGTTATTAAATTCGTGGGCAATGCCAGCAACCATCTGACCGAGGCTGGACATTTTTTCAGCTTGAATCAGCTGAATTTGAGTTTCTTGGAGTTCTTGCAATGTTTGTTCCAGTTGCAAGGCTTTATCTTGGGCAAGATGGGCAGAATTACTAGCGTCGGCGTAGAGTTCAGCTTGGTTAATTGCGATCGCCATCTGATTAGCGATCGCGCAAAGCAGTGCCACATCAGCATCCGTCCAAGGTTTTGCTTCTTGGATGCGATTACAAATTATCAAGCCAATCCTACCGAATTGTGTTTGAAGTGGTAGCCCCAACACAGAAGCCGCACCCGTTGTCAATAACAGCTGCTGTAACGGCAGATCGTTGTTTAGAGTCTTGACATCATCGACGCGAACAATTTCTTGGCGCAGGATTTTCTCAGTAAATGCACCAAAGGCTTCATCCGGGAAAAAACCCACCCAACTACGAAGATCGGTCTTTTTGGCTTCCTTCACCGCTTCCCAACTAACAGGCTCCATGTCAGGACGGTACCAGGAAAAGATGCACGTATCTAGGTGTAACCGATGATAGATTTCATGAACAGCCGTCTCTAGAATGGTATCCAGTTCTAAAGAGTTACGGATCTGGCTAGCTAAATGATTGAAAAGTTCTTCTTGAGCCGCCAGTTCTCGGAACCGGGCTTCCGATAGCCGCAATGCTTCCTCAGCGGCTTTGCGATCGGTGATGTCGGAGCAGATTGCTAAATACTGGAAAGGATTTCCTCGCTCGTCCAGAACAGGAACGATGGCAGTATCAACCCAGTAATAAGTTTCATCTTTAGCTCTGTTCTTAATTTGACCTCTCCAAACCTTGCCGCTAGAAATTGTTGACCAAAGCTTGCTAAAAAATTCTTGTGGATGATAAACAGAATTAAGAATTCGATGGTCTTGTCCTATCAGTTCTTTTGGGGAATATTTGGATATTTCACAAAATTTATCGTTGACATAGTTAATCATTCCTCTTCGATCGGTAATAGCAACAATCGCCGCCTGATCTAAGGCAAATTTGACGTCTGACAAATCTTTGAGCGATCTTTGGAGTGCTTCCTCTGCCTGCTTGCGTTTAATCCCTATGGCAATTTCATCTGCGGCAAATTCTAGCGCCTTGAAAATAGATTCGCTCAAGGTATGGCGGGTAAACATGGCAATCACCCCTACCATCTGACCTTGGAGCATTAAGGGATAGCCAGCAAAAGCAACCATTCCCTCTCGCTTCGCCCAATCTTTATCGCTAACACGAGGATCGTCAAGGACAGAATTCGTTAAGTGTGGTTTTCGCTCTTGAGCAATCAGACCGATTTTGAATTGTCCGACTTTAACGCGGCGATGATTGCCGTTTAGGTGAGTGTATATTCCTGCACTAGCTTGCAGCTCTAGTACGTTTTCCTCAACATTGAGCATCCAAATGCGGGCGAATGCTGCATCCAGGTGTTTAACCACAGCCAAGACGCAGCGTTGCAGGATACCTTGTAAAGTGTCGCTTTGAGTGAGGGCAGATCCAATATCAGCACGAAATGCGGCTAGTCTAGCTCGCTCTGCTAGGGCTTTCTCAGCAGCTTTCCGCTCAGTGATGTCGTGGAAGTAGACAGAAAGCCCCTCTTCACTGGGGTAGGCACGGACTTCAACCCAGATATCAAGAGCTGGGTAAAATTCTTCAAACGTGATAGAGACTTGTTCAGCAGCACTCTGGTGATATTGATTGTAAAAATTTGACCCAATTGCAGCGGGAAACCGATCCCAAATATTCGTGCCCAGAAGTTCGGACCGGGTTCTCTGTAAAAGTAGCTCCGCTTGCTTGTTGATATAGGTGAACTGCCACTGATGGTTGAGGGCATAAAAAGCATCCGTGATGCTTTCAAGAACCTTGAAGACTCGCCGGTTTGATGAGTGTAATGCCTCTTCTGTTTGCTTGCGATCGCTAATATCAAAGATTGCCCCGTTTAGACACAGAAGCTGTCCGGTGGAATTGAATATGCCCTGACCTTTCTCGTAGACCCATCGGATACTTCCATCGGCTCGAATGATTCGGTACTCAATGATAAAAGGCTGTTTTTTCTGCACAGCCTCTTGGATAAGCCTGTCCACTATCGCGGTATCTTCAGGATGAATAATACTGGCAAAACTGCGAACTTGATTGTGAATAAAGTCTCCAGGCGGATAACCAGAAATTTCTGCGATCGCATCGCTGATAAACTCCATCTTCCAGTCGTCATCGCAGCTACACCGATAGATGGCACCTGGAATATTAGCAACCAAAGCTCTGAATTGCTGCTCGCTTTCCTGCCGTGCTGTTTCGGCGTGTATGCGATCGCTAATGTCACGGGCAACCGCATAGATTAAACCTTCTGGAGCAAAGGGGACGCACGTCCACTCCAGCCATTTATAGGAACCGTCTTTACAGCCGTAGCGGTTTATAAAGGAGCTAACCATGACTCCGCTAGCAAGTTTCCTTGCCTCAGCAATGCTGGTTGCTCGATCTTCAGGATGAATAAAATTCAACAATGGCTTTGCTAAAATTTCTTCGCCAGTGTAGCCAAGTGTTGTTTCAAAAGCTGGGTTTATCTGCTTAAAATAGCCGTCAAACCCGACGACACAAAGCATATCGAATGAAAGGTTGAAGAAGCGATGAAGCTGTGCTTGGGTTTGCTTCAGTTCCTGGGTGTGGGTGCCGACGCTGCGGATTAGCTGGTTGAGGGAGGTTGTCAGGCGTCCAACTTCATCCTCGGTAATTACGGGTGCCTGGAGAGTAAAATTTGCTTGTTCGGTAACTTGCTGAGCAATTTGAGTTGCAGTTTCCAGAGGATGCGCGATCGCTCGACTGGAATAGCGGGCGATTATCGCGGCGATCGCCATTGACAGCAACATACTGGTAACAATTATCTGGATTCGCAGTTTCTCTACCTGCTGTAAAGCGATCGCTGTTTCTTCCTCATCGTGATTAGCAACCTCAATCAATTTTGTTAAATCATCTGAGAGACTATCAAACTTAAGCGCCTCCTGAGTATTGGTAAAATTCAGCAAGGAATTTTGGATTATTAGAACTGTTTCAGGCTGTAACCCACCATCTTTATCAATTTTATTTAAGATTACATTTAGGTTTTGGCTATAAACTTCTACAGTTCCGTCGTAAGTTTTCAACCAATTTTCGACTTCTGCAATCTCTTGAGCTGAATGCTTGAATAATTGAGATTCATTACCAAATAATTTTACTTGTGAATAAAGTTTTTTAACCTTTTCAATTTTCTCTACTAAGCGCAAAACTTCGCGTTGAAACTCTTTTGGTTTTCCTAGCCGATAAATTAACTGCTGCTGCTGGTTTCTTGCTTCTAGTACAGCAATTTTCAAACTATTCAAAAGATAAGCTTCTTGCTGTGCATATTTGAGTTGCTGGGACATCTGTCGCTGGTAATATTCGCCAACGAGCAGCCCTGCACTCGCCCCCAAAGTTGCTATTCCAATGGCAACTGCATATCCATAACCAATTTTCTGCCGGATACTTAAGCGACGGATTAGCTGTTTTAGCCAATTATTCGGAGGTCTTTTAGAATGGTTTTCCGGAACAAATACAGGATCTAATTTTATTTCCTCTTCAGACACTTTTGGCTTGAAAGACTGCATCAACAGAAAACCTCCGTAACTACCCTTAATTTAGGCAATTCGTAAAATACTCATTTTTGCCTGAGAAGCTTCGTTTATTTATAAAAAGTTAGTAATATAAAGTTTTGATGAAGCGAATCAACGCTGTATACCTACGCACAAATAAAGTTAATAAATAGGGTGATACTGATAATGACAAGTATGAATATTTAAAATCATCAAACTAAAAGGGTCTAATTGGAATCAGCAAAATAGCTGAATCTTAATATTTATCAAAAACCCACTGTGCGCTCTCAGGAAAATTACGACACAGAAGCGTGCAGGACGTTGCTAGAGAGCTTGGCGATCCGATAAGCTTTTGCAAAATGCCTCTGAACTGAGTGCGCTGCACCCAGACCTGTCAATGACTAATACTCCTTCACTGATAAGCCAAGATGCTGGGACGACAGGAGCGATCGCTTCTACCGACACATCCATTTGGCCTAACCTGCTACAACAGCTACTCGATCGGCAATCCCTGCCTCATGACCAAGCCGCCTCTCTCATGCAGGCATGGTTAAACGAGGAAATTCCACCAGTGCTATCGGGGGCAATTTTAGCCGCCCTGCAAGCAAAGGGGGTTTCGGCAGACGAACTCGCTGGGATGGCTCAGGTGTTGCAGTCTCAATCCTCCCCACTCAGTCCACTCGCCGAGAAGGCGAAGCGCCCACAATCCCCAATCCTCACTCCAGTCATTGACACCTGTGGAACTGGAGGAGATGGGGCATCAACCTTTAATATCTCTACCGCCGTCGCCTTTGTAGCCGCTGCTGCTGGCGTCTCAGTCGCCAAACATGGCAATCGCTCAGCTTCGAGCAAAGTTGGATCGGCGGATGTCTTAGAAGCGCTGGGAGTTAACCTAAACGCCAGCAGTGAGAAAGCACAAGCCGCACTAGAGGAAGTCGGGATTACCTTTTTATTTGCACCCGGTTGGCACCCAGCGCTCAAAGCGGTGGCATCGCTGCGGCGAACCTTGAAAGTGCGGACGGTCTTTAATTTATTAGGCCCATTAGTAAATCCGTTACGCCCTACCGGGCAGATCATTGGGGTGTGCGATCCTAACTTGGTCGTAACGATTGCCCATGCTTTAGGACAGTTAGGAACTCAGCAGGCAATTGTTCTGCACGGACGAGAGAAACTGGATGAAGCTGGATTAGCAGACGCGACAGATTTAGCAGTGCTGTCTGGTGGTGAGGTACAACTGACAACGCTGCATCCCCACGAATTAGGCTTGACACCAGCACCCACCACGTCGATTCGGGGTGGAGATGTTGAGGAAAATGCCGAAATTTTGCGCGATGTCCTTCAAGGAAAAGGAACATCTGCACAGCAAGATGTAGTGGCTTTGAATGCGGCGTTGGCACTCCAAGTTGGCGGCGCGATCGCAATGGGTAGCCATGCGGAGGGCATTACAATGGCTAGAGAAATCTTGAGTAGCGGTACTGCCTGGTCGAAGTTGGAGCAGTTAGTTGAGTTTCTGAAAAATTAGCCATTCGCTCATGTTTTTTTGAATGGGCGATGTTTATACAGTAGGTCTCCCGATAGTAGGGGCATGGCAATGTCATGCCCCTACTATCCAATACACCCAACCTTGAAATTGCTATCGTCGCCCCTTCAATTAGGAGCTGCCAAATGCGATCGCATTCTCACACAGTACCCCCTACCTCTTATCCCAACGGCTGTGAGATGCTAACTTACCAACTAAGAAGTAATTTCTAAAAACTAACCACTCCCTTATGTCTATTTCTTCTCCTCAACCAGCTCTGCTCGTCCTTGCCGATGGCACGTCGTACAAAGGCTGGTCTTTTGGTGCTCCTGGAACAGCTATCGGTGAAGTGGTCTTTAACACAGGTATCACCGGCTACCAGGAAGTCTTGACAGATCCCAGCTACTGCGGTCAGATTGTCACCTTTACCTATCCAGAATTAGGCAACACTGGTGTCAATCTAGATGATGAAGAATCGAATGGTCCCCAAGTGCGGGGCGCGATCGCTCGTAACATTGCCTCCCGTCCCAGCAATTGGCGTTCCAGCCAGTCTTTGCCCGATTATCTCAAGCAACACAACATTCCAGGCATTTACGGCATCGATACCCGTGCCCTTACCCGAAAGATTCGCTCTGCTGGTGCCATGAATGGCGCAATTTCCACCGAAATTCTTGACCCCGTTGAATTGTTGGAGAAAGTGCAAGAAGCTCCCAGCATGGCAGGATTGAATCTAGTTCGGGAAGTGACCACTGCCAAAGTCTATGAGTGGTCTGACCCCACCGAGTCGAGTTGGGAATTTAGCCCTGGAATCCCCTCAGAAAGCGGGGAACCCCTCACGGTGGTTGCCATTGATTTTGGCATCAAACGGAACATCCTGCGGCGTCTGGCGAGTTACGGTTGCCGCGTGGTCGTGGTTCCCGCCAATACACCCCCCGAAGAAATTCTCAAGCACAACCCGGATGGAATTTTTCTTTCCAATGGTCCCGGCGATCCCGCTGCTGTCACCGAAGGCATCGAAACCACAAGGGCGCTGCTAGAAAGCCAGAAACCGATGTTTGGGATCTGCATGGGGCACCAAATTCTTGGTCTTTCGCTGGGGGCTGACACCTTCAAGCTCAAATTTGGTCATCGGGGCTTAAATCAACCCGCCGGTTTTGAGAAGCAGCGAGTGGAGATTACTAGCCAAAATCACGGGTTTGCCATTGACGCAGATTCTCTAAATCCAGAAGTAGAAATTACCCACCTAAACCTGAACGACCGCACCGTGGCTGGGTTGCGTCACAAATCTCTACCCTTCTTTTCCGTGCAGTATCACCCAGAAGCCAGCCCTGGCCCTCACGATGCCGACTATCTGTTTGAGCAATTTGTTGAGCAGATGCGATCGCATAAGCGTAGCGCCTAGATGCGATCTCATTGCCTCGATAAGACCCGTTAGCGAGTAGATTTCCCCCTCTTTGAGGGAGAGGGGGAAAGAGGGGTGAAGGGTGTCCCGGATGAAGTAGAAAGTCTTAATATCCTTGCTCGGTCGCGAATAACTAAGGACGAATTACAACAGATGCGTATATCCGCGCATTGTGTTTTATAATAAAGCCTCGACTAAGGACAATCCAGCTAGGAGGGTGTTATTCCTGAGCCACTAACCCTAACTGTCAGCTTAAGAGGCACTCGCGAAGTTAGGGACAATTATCAGCTATTCCGCCTCACAGGCTTATTGGATGCTTTTTCCGAACCCACATTTCGGAAAGTTATCAGCAAGTGTATTGAAGATGGACCCAGCAACGTTGTGCTGGATCTTTCCAAAATTGATTTTGTTGATAGCTCTGGATTGGGCGCTCTAGTGCAGCTGGTGAAAAAGGCTCAAAGCCTTGAGGGTAGTTTGCAAATTGTTACAAATGCCCGAGTGACTCAAACTGTCAAGCTGGTTCGCTTAGAACAGTTTCTGTCATTGCAGCCTTCAGTCGAAGCGGCATTGGAGAATGTCAAGCCTGCTTGACCTATACAGAGGCGCGATCGCGTAGCGGCGCGGATGCGCTTTTCGTATGCCGCGATGATTCGGCTACTCGCGCTTGAGGGGCGGGTTCTAAAGCCCCCGCCCCAATCATTTTCAAAAGTCCTGAACCGGGAATGATGGGGAAACAAAGAGCAGCAGTGCAGAGGCGCAGGAGACAAGGGAACAGGTAATTACCGATTACCCCCTACCGACTCCCGACTCCCCATACCCCATCCCCTGATTTTCAGGCAAAAGCATTAAGATCAACTAGAGGGCGAGGTAGGGCATAGATGTGAGTTCACAGGAGGAAGAGTGTTCAGATTGGCTGAATACTAACCCCGTACTGGGTGAAACCAAAATATCGTTGAACTCGATCTGGGCGATCGCAGATCGTCGCACGCAAATTCAGCGGATTTCCCCGGCGTCTTTAGCTTATCTAGGAGATGCCGTGTATGAGCTTTATATCCGTAGTTTTTATCTACTGCCACCCAAGCGATCCCACGCTTATCATGACATGGTAGTGGCGCAAGTGAGAGCTGAAAGTCAGGCAAAAGCATTGCGATCGCTCGAACCCCACCTTACCAACACAGAATTAGAAATCTTGCGGCGGGGACGTAACGCTGCGGCAGGTCGTCCCAAGCGCCTCGATCCCGAAATTTATCAACAAGCTAGCAGCTTAGAGACTTTGATGGGCTATCTTTACCTAACAGATCCCCAGCGATTGAATCAGCTGCTGAGCTACTTAGAGCTAAATCCACTTCCACAAGTTAAAGATTCTTAACAATATGGCCGATCAACATCGCCGCCCTCAGCCTCCAAGCAGATCCAGCGCCAGTCGAGGGAAGCCCATTCGAGCCAAGCGTGCCTTCCCAAAGCGTCTTGGGGACAATCGGATTGGGAAGCGAATTGTAGAGCAACAGACGCCCCAGGATCGTTCCTTCTCTGATAACGAGGATGTCAATCGGGATTCGCGCCCAGTTGGGAAGCACGAGCAAGTCAAGCCAATTCTCCAGCGCCGGGAGCGTCAGCAAATCCGTCCTGCTTCCCGTCACAAAGACACAGACTCAATTGACACGCGCCGGGAGCGTCAGCAAATCCGTCCTGCTTCCCGCCACAAAGACACAGACTTAACTGACACGCGCCGGGAGCGTCAACAAATCCGTCCTGCTTCCCGCCACAAAAACACAGACTCAATTGACACGCGCCCGACAGACAACTTCAAGCCAAAGAAGTCAATTCCCAACCGTCACGAACGGGAGATCCCCAGAGGTCGTTTTCAGGACGAGGATCGAGCAGCAGCAGCCGCACCCGAAGAAGAAAGCGATCTGATTTATGGACGGCATCCTGTCCTCACAGCGTTGGAAAAACATCGCCAGCTGAATCGGGTTTGGATACTGCCAAATTTGCGTTATGATTCCCGGTTTCACTCCCTCCTACTGAAAGCCAAGGAACGGGGAACGGTAATCGATGAAGTTAGTGCGCGCCGCTTAGAGCAAATTAGCCACGGGGCAAATCACCAAGGAGTGGTCGCTCAAGTCGCACCCTACGCTTACACTGACCTGAGTGAGTTAATCGCTCAGGCAAAATCCGTCTCGGAGCAGCCAGTGCTGGTGGTAGCGGATGGCATTACCGATCCCCACAATCTAGGAGCGATTATTCGCACGGCAGAAGCTTTGGGTGCCCAGGGATTGGTGATCCCTCAACGACGAGCAGTGGGAATCACATCCGCCGTCATGAAAGTGGCAGTCGGAGCTTTAGAAACTTTTCCTGTTTCCAGAGTGGTTAACCTCAGCCGTGCCTTAGAAGAATTGAAAGCGGCTGGCTTTTGGATTTATGGCACCGCCGCAGGCGATGGTCAAATGTTACACACTACTCAATTTACTGGGCCAGTAGTATTGGTGATTGGTTCTGAAGGTGAAGGATTGAATCTTCTGACACAAAAGTGTTGTGACTTCCTGATTTCGATTCCGCTACAGGGAAACACACCGAGCCTGAATGCGTCAGTCGCAGGGGGAATGGCTCTTTATGAGATATATCGTCAGCGCTGGTCGAATCGGCTCTACTTGAATAATCTTTCAAAAGAGACTTTCAAAAAGAAAGATGACAGAATATAACAGAATGTAAAGAACAACCTTTTAGAAGACTGCTTTGTATCCCCTAAGATAGGCCAAAAACATGAAGGAATTCTTGATTAACATTCTCCACTTCTTTGGATGGGCTTCGTGGGTTGAGATTGTCACAGACAACCCCCGTTGTACTTACTACTTTGGCCCTTTCCTCAGCTCCCAGGAAGCTGATAGAACCAAAGCTGGTTATATCGAAGACCTGGAAGCAGAAGGAGCGAAAGGCATTAAGGCTACTGTGAAGCGCTGTAAGCCAGAGAAGCTGACGATTTACGATGAGTCGGGGGAGCGTTTTGACCGCCAAAGAACATCCACGTTTTTTAGCGGTCAGCCTTCTTAGGTTTTGAGCTTTTTCACAGGTGATATCTACTTCCTTTGAATCCCCATCTTTGGCACCTTACCCCTAACCTTTCTGGGTTTGCCAGAGGGGTACGCTCGCTAGGAATAGATGCTTCTGGGATGCTAAGAATTCACAAGATTGGAAGGATACCAGACTTGAACATGCATCTCCTCTGGTCGGGGCTGCATCACTTCGGGACAGGGTGAGGCGACGATGGTATCTAAACTCCGGCTGGCGTCACGACTTGTGGATGGCTATCGAGCCAAAAGTCAATGTCCCGCAGTACCCGTTCGGGAATTTCCCAGGGAAATAAATGAGCGGTATTCGGGTAGCAGTGCCATTGGCAATCCTTGAGGTGATGAGCCGTTTCTAAACTGGACTCAGGGGTGATGTGGCGATCGCTTGCTCCTGCCAGCATCAAACTCGGACATTGGATTTGCTGGAGATCCGCCAATCGGTTGTAACCAGCTCTCAGAGCAGTATTGAGTGCCTGCGTTGCCGCCGCTGAGGTTTGCAAGTAAGCTGACATCGCTTCCAATGCGAGGTAGCGGTAAGCGCCAGGGGTATGTTGTCCGATCAGGTAGCGATAGAGCGATCGCTTCCCAAAGGTCTCGATATTCCACTCCCACCCAGGCTGTACTCGGTTCACGATCGAAGCCAGCCCCGTGTAGAAATTATCCTGCCAGCTGATTGGCGGATGATTCCCACGGGGGCGTGCTGCTGTGGCAATCAAAATCAAACCCGTGACTCGCTCTGGTAGCTTCAGCGCCAACTCCATCGCCAAAATCCCCCCTAACGACCAACCCAATACCAGGCAACGCTCAATCTGGAAGCGGTCTAGAAGCGCCTCCAAATCGGTTAAATGGTCTTCCATTCTAAAATTACCCTTGATGCGACTATTGCCGTATCCCCGGAGGTCAGGGGCAAAAGTTTGGAATTTTTGGGATAAGTGGTTAGTGAAGACAGACATACTGCTGCCTAACCCCGGATGACCGTGTAGACAGAGAATTGGAAAGCCTTTTCCCTGGCGGAGAACGCTGAGGTGATGAGATGAAGAGGACGAGTGATGCATGAAGCCTATTTCTCTTTATATCCTCCAGCATAGGTAATCACGCACATCGATTTGTATTTTGCGTGAGACCCAAAAGCCACTCCTGCGACTCGGAAAGCCGGGTTGAAAATGTTTTTTCTGTGACCGCGATCCGGAACTCCATCATCAATGATTAACTGCATGACGATAGATTGAGGGGTGTCAGAGCCGTAACTAATATTTTCGGCTGCGGTGGTTTGCCAGGAACCGTAGCGGTTGATGCGAGAAAACGGATCGCTGCGATCGCTCCCATTGTGACCAACCTTACCTTTTGGTCCTTGGTCTTTCACATGATCCCTAGCCCCCAATGACATCCCTTTAGATGCACTTAGAGGTGGGAGAGGACGAGTGGATTTCAGGAAGCGAATCGCTTCATCGACGGCTTTCACACCTTCTTGGGTTTGTAAAAAGATGTTTCCAGACATTCTCACTTGCTTACCTTGGAAGCGTTTTTTCCAATTCTCCAGTACGGCGGCATAGGCGGCGGGATTTTTCCGCGCCTTATTCATTTCAGCAATCACTCCTTGTTCCAGCGGTGAGAGAGTAGTTGCCTGCGCTAGCAAGAGAGAGCCTTCTTGAGAAAAACCAACGGGGACAATATTACCGCTAACATTTGCTAGAGGCTGCCGCGCTTGAACCATCAAAGGAGAGAACGTAGCGAGTAGAACGATGGGGGCAAATGCCCAAAATTGAATTCGACGCATAAGTTACTTTAAGACTCGCTGCCACGAGTTGATAAACTGTCCGTATTAGATAAATAGACAGCACCCGACGAGAAAGTTTCCCCATTTTTGACTACGAGGGGATCGTCTAAAATTTTCAGTGTTTGTGCTAGCTGAGTTTCATTTTGAATCGCGTTACAGTCGATGTCATCGGTGCGATCGCGTACTACTTAGCCTTGAAGTTAGCTTGGAAGCCGCGTTCAGTAAGTTTGTATAATTCGACACAATTAAATTCTTGTATTGAACCTGATTCAGAATTTAGCGCGCTGGTAAGGTGGAGTGGTAGCACGCCTCTCACTTGTGTTTGTCAGCGACAAAACTTATCTATATACGCAGAATTCTTCTGTTTTTTTTGCAATTCGTTATTTCAACAAATGTTACTAGCCTTTGTGTAGAGGGAACTCTAGATATTGAATCCTCTTCGTCATCATGCACTTTGGTATGCAGATGGGGAGGGGCAGAAGCCGCAGTATTGGATACTGTCCAGTGTAGGAACCAATCCCTAATTCATGAAACAGCACTTCCCGGCTCAGAGCCAGATGAAGCACGATTGCCTTTGTTTCCAATTCATTGAAAACCTACCCTTAGCGGCTGCCATTCTCGATTGCAACCTCAACTATCTGCTCTTCAGCCAGCGGTGGTTGAGCGAACTGGGACTGAAGCAACCAGAAATTATTGGGCGATCGCATCCTGAGGTTTGCCCCTCGGATTGGGAACCCTTACAGGCAGCATACCAACGTTGTTTGACCGAAGCAGTCGAGATGTTGGTTGAAGAACCGTTTCAGCGAACGGATGGCTCAACTGGCTGGCGCAAATGGGAGATTCGTCCTTGGCAAGATGAAACCGGAGTGATGGGCGGCATCATCCTGGCAACTGAAGATATCACGGAGCGCAAACAAGCTGAGGCAGCTTTAGCCGTTAAGGAGGCACGATTTAGAGATACCACCGCGAATCTACCTGGGGTGATTTTCCAGTTCACCAACCGGAAGGATGTCTGGAGAGTAGATTATATGAGCGAAGGAATCTGGAATCTCCTAGGCGTGACGGCTGAGGTGGTCATGGCAGATTTCGGCGCGTTCATTCGTCAGGTGCATCCTGACGACTTAGAAAGCTATTATGCATCGGTCACTGAAGTGATTGAGCAATCCATCCCTTGGCACTATGAAGGGCGATTAATCAAGCCAAATGGAGAGATACGCTGGTGGCAGGGTAGTTCTATCCCTACAAAAAACAATCAGGGTGAAATCATCTTCTGTGGGGTGCTGCTGGATATCACGGAGCGAAAGGAAGCGGAAGCAGCACTGAACCAAGGGAAGCTAGAGCTAGAACAACGAGTCGAGGAACGCACCCAGGAACTCCGAGCGGTGGTGGCACACCTGCAAGACGAAATTCGAGAGCGAGAGCAGGCAGAAGCCGCTTTGAAAGAGAGCGAGGCAGAACTACAAGCGATTATCGATAACTGTCCGGCAGTGATTTATTTAAAGGATATTCAAGGACGACACATTCGGGTTAATCGGGAATTTGAACGGTTATTTGGCATTACCAGAGAGGAGATTAAAGGAAAGACGAATTACGACTTGTTTCCCCAAGAAATGGCTCAGCAGTTTACACAGAACGACCGACGGATTCTGGCAGGGGGAAAAGCCATCGTCTCAGAAGAAGTTATCCTCCATGAAGATGGTTTGCATACCTACGTTTCGGTGCATTTCCCAATTCTGGATGAAGCTGGTGTGCCTTACGCGCTGGGTGGGATTTCGACGGATATCAGCGATCGCAAGCGCGTCGAAGACGAACGCAAACAAGCAGCAGCAGACCTGCGCGAACGCAATGCCCTCTTAAACTCTATTTTGGAAAGTACACCAGACTTCATCCTTGTCAAAGATCGGCAGGGGCGTCATATCGCGCTCAACTCTAATTTGGCAAACTTCTTTGGAAAGCCAATTGAGGAGATTCTTGGCAAAGACGATTCTGAACTGCTACCTCCTGACATTGCCCACCAAATCATGGCGAGAGACCGTCAGATTATGGAAGCAGGCGTTACTGAAGCTTATGAGGAAGTGGTTTCTAATGGTGACATCAACACCACCTTTTTAACCACAAAAGCTCCTTGGCGGGATGCTCACGGTAACATTCTGGGTATCGTTGTCATCACGAGGGATATTAGCGATCGCAAACGGGTAGAAGATGCCTTGCGATTGTCCGTTCAGCAGCTAAAAGAGCAAGCACAGCGCGAACAGTTAATTAATCGGCTCACCAACCAGATTCGCAATTCTCTTGACTTTGATGCCATCTTAGAGACAACATTGCACGAAATCCAGAAAGTCCTTCAGACCGATCGATGTCATCTTGGCTGGTATCACGGCAATGTAGAGGAGCCATACTGGGAAATTTCTCCGGAAGTTCGCCTTGCTCACCTACCCGATTTGACCGGACGCTATCCTGCATCGGCATTCGGTGTGTTAGCGACCAAACTTCTAAAGCTGGAAACCTTACGAATAGAAGATATCGAGACGGTAGAAGATCCCACTTGGCGAGACTTTGTACGCACGCTAGGAATGCGAACAGTACTGATTATCCCCGTTCAGTTACCTGGGGGTATGGTTGTCGCAATTTGCTGTAGCCACAGCACCGAACCGCGTTGCTGGAACGATAGCGAGGTCGAGTTGTTACAGGTCGTGATCGAGCAGTTTGCGATCGCGCTCAACCAGGCAGACCTGTACAATCAAACCCGTACTAAAGCACACGAGTTAGAGCAGACACTCAAGGAACTCCAGCAGACTCAGGCGCAATTGGTACAAACTGAAAAAATGTCCAGTCTGGGACAGTTAGTTGCTGGCGTTGCCCATGAAATTAACAACCCCGTCAACTTCATCTACGGCAATCTCACTTATGCCAACAACTATATGCAAGACTTGCTGAGGTTGCTGGAACTGTATCAAACGCACTATCCTCACCCACATTCAGAAATTCAGGAAGAAGCTGAAGCGATTGACCTAGAATTCCTGATGCAAGACTTGCCGAAGCTGCTATCGTCGATGAAAGTTGGAGCCGACCGAATTCAGGAGATCGTGCTGGCACTCCGCAACTTCTCACGCATGGATGAGGCAGAAGTGAAAGCTGTCAACATTCACGAAGGAATTGACAGCACGCTAACCATCTTGCACAACCGTCTGAAAGACAAATCTGACCGTCGCGGCATTGAAATCATCAAGGAATACGGAAATTTGCCCTTGGTGGAATGCTACGCCGGTCAGTTGAATCAGGTGTTTATGAATGTGCTTTCCAACGCGATGGATGCCCTAGACGAACGGGACGCTCAGCGATCGCCTCAGGACATCAAAGAAAATCCCAGCCGAATCACCATTTATACCCAGTTACTGAACCCCCAGCAGGTGCAAATCCGCATCGCTGACAATGGACGGGGGATGACTGAAACGGTTAGACAGCGCCTGTTTGAACCTTTCTTTACCACCAAATCGATTGGCAAAGGCACCGGATTGGGTTTGTCCATCAGCTACCAAGTGGTCGTCGAAAAACATGGTGGTCAGCTGGAGTGCATTTCTTCTCCCGGTAAGGGAGCTGAGTTTCTGATTACACTGCCTTTAGTTACCAAAGTGACAGCCTCTCTGTAATCTGGCATTCTGTCAACTCAGAACTAAATGACTGAGGCTGTCAGAAGCGCTCAAAGGCAATGAACGCTTAAAGCGCTCCATCCAGATTCAATCTTGATGACGCTAGAACTATTTGGCAGCAGTGAGTAGATTTTCCATATCTGACAGTTGGATAGGACCTGAGAAAGTCTCAGTATCGATCAAGAAAAAGGGAGTGCCTGCAAGCCCTAAACTCTCGGCTAGCTGAACATCCTGTCCAATCGCAGCACTAGCCGTATCGCTAGCGCGATCGCGGTTAAATTGCTCTAAATCCAAGTTGAGTGTTTGGGCAATCTCCACATACAACTCCTCGCCCAATTTGTCTTGCTTGGCAAATAAAGCATCATGATATTCCCAGAATTTGCCTTGCCGATCTGCCGCCCATGCCGCTTTAGCCGCTGGCATGGCTTCCGCATGGATCGGAGCGAGGGGAAAATGCTTGTATGCTAAGGTCACTTCATCCGGATGCTTTGCGATCAGCTCCTTTAGCGTGTCATGCGCTTGGGCACAATAAGGACATTGGAAGTCTGAAAATTCGATTACTACAACCTTTGACGGCTCAGTTCCCGTCGTCGGAGATTCACCAATCACTGCCTTGGGGTTAGCCTTGAACTCCTGCAAGAATGACTGCTGGGCTTGGCTTAGCCGCTGTTGTTGTTGCTGCTGATATGCCTGAACAGATTCCAAAATTACTTCTGGGTGCTGGCGAATCACCTGTAAAATTTGCTCTTCCAATCGCGGGCTGATTTGGGTCGCTGCTTGCGCTGGAAGTGTCCAACCGAAAAATGTTAGAGACAATAGCAATAGGGTTGCGAGTCTCAAAACTTTCTGAGCGAGAAAGCGGATGGGAGCGATCGCGCAAAACTGAAATCGACGCATAATTGACCTGGCGTGTGTTACGGACACGATCCAGTATGCTCGACTTGGAGGGTAACTGGACAGCGTCGGGAAAGGGATGTCTTGTGTAGAACAACCTTCGGTTCGGCATTTCCGGGTTTGCCAAACTTCCCGCTAAAATTTCACAATCCCAAAGGATTGCTGAATTAACCATCGCGTCTAAACCACGACCTATACTAAATATCTGGACTTTGAGTCACTAAAGGTAGAAGCAAAGCATGCCATCCATCCGCGAGTTGCACAAACAACTCATTAGTAAAGAACGCTCCGCTGTAGAACTCACTCAAGAAGCTTTAGACCGCATTCAGGCACTAGAGCCGAAATTGAATAGTTTTTTGAGCGTGACGGCAGAGAGAGCATTAGAACAGGCTCAAGCTGTGGATGCCAAAATCGCTGCTGGTGAAGAAATTGGGCTGATGGCTGGCATTCCCATTGGCATCAAGGACAATCTCTGTACCCAGGGAATTCGCACCACTTGCGGTTCCAAGATTTTGGAAAATTTTGTCCCCTCCTACGAGTCAACCGTGACCCAAAAACTGGCAGATGCTGGTGCGGTGATGGTGGGCAAAACGAATATGGATGAGTTTGCGATGGGCAGTTCTACAGAAAGCTCTGCCTATCAAGTCACCGCCAACCCTTGGGATTTACAGCGGGTGCCGGGAGGATCGTCTGGCGGTTCGGCGGCGGCGGTGGCGGCAAGAGAGTGTGTGGTGTCTCTCGGTTCCGATACAGGGGGGTCTATCCGTCAGCCAGCATCTTTCTGCGGCGTTGTCGGGTTAAAACCGACTTATGGGCTGGTTTCCCGTTTTGGTCTGGTTGCTTATGGGTCTTCTTTGGACCAAATTGGGCCATTTGCGCGGACAGTCGAAGATGCGGCAATTTTACTGGGAGCGATCGCGGGTTACGATCCCAAGGACTCCACCAGTCTCGACGTAAAAATCCCAAACTATGCCAAATCCTTGAGACCTGACCTGAGACCTAGAGGTCAGTTGAGAGTCGGTTTTATTAAAGAAACTTTTGGCGAAGGTGTAGACTCCTGCGTCTGGCAAGCAGTCACAAAAGCGATTGAGCAGCTGCAAAATTTGGGAGCCGAAATTCAAGAAATTTCTTGTCCCCGCTTCCGCTACGGTTTGCCCACCTATTACATCATTGCTCCTTCCGAGGCATCCGCCAATCTCGCCCGTTACGACGGCGTGAAGTATGGCTTCCGGACGCCTGACGCGGATAATCTGTTGTCAATGTATACTCAGACCCGCTCCGGCGGTTTTGGCACCGAAGTTAAGCGGCGGATCATGTTAGGCACTTATGCTCTCTCCGCAGGATATTACGACGCCTATTATCTGAAAGCGCAAAAAGTCCGCACCCTGATTAAACAAGACTTCCAACGGGCTTTTGAAAGAGTGGATATCTTAGTGTCTCCCACTGCTCCCACCACTGCATTTAAAGCAGGGGAAAATAGCGAAGATCCCTTGAGTATGTATTTAAATGACCTGATGACGATTCCTTTAAATCTCGCAGGTTTGCCTGGATTGAGTTTACCTTGTGGATTCGATGACCAGGGATTACCGATTGGGATACAGATGATGAGTAACGTGTTGCGAGAAGATTTGCTACTGCAAGTTGCTTATGCATATGAGCAAGCAACTGATTGGCATCTACGCGCTCCAAAACTCTAGATTAGTAATCGGTAATTGGCATCACCGATTACCGATTACCGATTACCAATTACCGATTACCGAATATGTCTTTTGTTGGTTTGCACGTTCACAGTGATTATAGTTTGCTGGATGGTGCCAGTCAGTTACCGGAACTGGTGGATCAAGCATTGAAATTGGGGATGCCTGCGATCGCGCTCACAGATCACGGTGTTATGTATGGCGCGATTGAGCTAATTAAGGTTTGTCGTGGGAAAACGATTAAGCCGATTATTGGCAATGAAATGTATGTCGTTAATGGTGATATTGAAGAACAAAAGCGTGGTCGAAAAAAATATCACCAAGTTGTTTTAGCGAAAAATACGAAAGGCTATAAAAATCTAGTTAAATTAACAACAATTTCCCATCTCAAAGGTTATCAGGGAAAAGGAATTTTTGCCCGTCCCTGTATCAATAAAGAATTATTAGCTGAATACCACGAAGGTTTAATTGTTACCAGTGCTTGTTTGGGAGGTGAAATTCCTCAAGCAATTCTTCAGCGCCGACCAGATGTTGCTCGTCGAACTGCTCAGTGGTATAAAGATGTTTTCGGTGAAGATTTTTATTTAGAAATTCAAGATCACGGTTCTCAAGAAGACCGAACAGTTAACGTTGAGATTGTAAAAATTGCGCGGGAACTAGACATAAAAATTGTCGCTACTAATGATTCCCATTTTATTTCTTGCAACGATGTCGAAGCTCACGACGCATTGTTATGTATTCAGACCGGAAAACTGATTTCTGAAGATAATCGGATGCGCTACAGCGGCACTGAATATCTGAAATCCGCTGATGAGATGAAATATCTGTTTCGAGATCATCTACCGGACGACGTAATTGAGGAAGCGATCGCAAATACCCTAGAAGTCGCAGATAAAGTTCAACCTTACAACATCCTCGGCGAACCTCGCCTTCCCGACTATCCTATCCCAGCCGACTACACCGCCGATACCTATCTCGAAGATGTTACTTGGAAAGGTCTCTTAGAACGCTTTGGTTATCGTTCTCGTGCTGAAGTCGATCCCATCTATAAAGAACGGCTGGAATATGAGTTGAAAATGATGCAGCAGATGGGATTTTCAACATACTTTCTAGTTGTTTGGGACTATATCAAATATGCCAGAGATAATAACATTCCAGTAGGGCCTGGTCGCGGTTCTGCGGCGGGTTCTCTAGTTGCTTATGCCTTAAAAATTACTAACATCGATCCCGTCCATCATGGGTTACTATTCGAGCGATTTTTGAACCCAGAACGGAAATCTATGCCGGATATTGATACAGATTTCTGCATTGAACAACGGGACAAAGTGATTGAATATGTCACCCAAAAGTATGGCACGGATAGGGTGGCGCAGATTATTACCTTTAACCGCCTCACGTCTAAAGCAGTGTTAAAAGATGTTGCCAGAGTGTTGAATATTCCCTATGGGGATGCAGACAAAATGGCGAAACTGATCCCAGTGGTGCGTGGTAAGCCCACAAAACTCAAGGTGATGATTTCGGATGATACCCCGGCACCAGAGTTTAAAGAAAAATACAATAATGACCCCATCGTTCGCCATTGGATTGATATGGCAATGCGAATTGAAGGAACGAACAAAACTTTTGGGGTACACGCCGCCGGTGTCGTGATTTCAGCAGAACCTTTAGATCAAATTGTGCCGCTACAACGAAATAATGACGGCTCAGTCATTACCCAGTATTTCATGGAAGACTTGGAATCGCTGGGGTTGTTAAAGATGGACTTTCTGGGGTTAAGAAACCTAACCATGATCCAGAAAAGCATCGATCTAATTAAGCAAAATAAAAATATTACTCTCGACCCCGATCAACTCCCGCTTGAAGAAAGAAAAGCTCAGAAAATCTTAGCCAAAAGTGAAGTTAAAAAAATCCCCCTAGATATTCAAAAAACCTACGAAGTATTAGAAAAAGGTGAATTAGAAGGCATCTTTCAATTAGAGTCTTCTGGGATGCGTCAGATTGTGCGCGACCTGAAGCCTTCCAGCATCGAAGATATTTCCTCAATTCTTGCTCTCTATCGACCGGGACCATTAGATGCGGGTCTGATTCCTCTGTTTATTAACCGCAAGCATGGTAGAGAAGAAATTAAGTATGTCGATCCCTTACTAGAGCCAATTCTGCAAGAAACCTATGCGGTTCTTGTTTATCAAGAACAAATTATGAAAATGGCTCAGGATTTAGCTGGATATTCTCTAGGTCAAGCAGACTTATTGAGGAGATCGATGGGTAAAAAAAAGGTTTCGGAAATGCAAAAGCATCGAGAAGCCTTTATTGATGGAGCTGCTAAAAATGGAGTAAAGGAAAAGATTGCTGAAGATTTATTCGAGCAGATGGTTAAATTTGCCGAATATTGCTTCAATAAATCCCATTCAACGGCTTATGCTTATGTAACTTATCAAACGGCATATTTAAAGGCAAATTATCCCGTTGAATACATGGCAGCGCTGCTGACCTCTAACAGTGGCGACCAGGATAAGGTGCAAAAATATATCACCACTTGTTTGAGTATGAATATTCAAGTGGAGCCGCCAGATATTAATCGATCGGGAGTTGATTTTACACCGCTGCAAAATAGTATTTTATTTGGATTGTCGGCAGTCCGAAATGTGGGAGAGGGGGCGATTCGGTGTCTTTTGGCAGCACGGGAAAGTGGGGGCAATTTTAAGTCTTTGGCTGATTTGTGCGATCGCGTGGATCTTCGCACAGTTAACAGCCGCGCCTTAGAAGCTTTGATCAAATGCGGTGCGTTTGATACCCTCGAACCCAACCGACAGCAATTAAGCAAAGACCTTGAGCTAGTTCTCCCTTGGGGGCAAAATCGCGCTAAAGACCGAGCCAGTGGGCAGGGAAATCTCTTTGACTTTGGAAATACGACAACAGAAAGTAGCTTTGAATCTGCTCCCAAGGCTCCAGCCATCCCTGATTTTTCTCAACACGAAAAGTTACATTTTGAGAAAGAACTGCTAGGCTTTTACGTCTCTGACCATCCCCTTAAATCTGTGCGAAAATCTGCTCAAATTCTCGCTCCGATTAATCTTAGCGAACTCGGCGACCAGCGGGAGGATACGACTCTTAGCGCCATTGTGATAGTCAGCGGGATCAAACCCGTAGTCACCAAAAAGGGCGATCGCATGGCGATCTTGCAAATCGAAGACTTAACAGGTCAATCTGAAGCCGTCGTCTTTCCGAAAACTTACGAACGCATTCACTTACATCTGGTCGTGGATAATCGCCTGATTATTTGGGGAAAAGTAGACAGGCGAGACGATAAAACTCAGCTGATCGTTGAGGATACAGAACCCATTGAACAAGTGCGGATGGTGATGGTGGAACTGACACCTCATCAAGCGGGTGACATTGCGGAACAGCATCGCTTGATGACCAATCTCCAAGAACACTCAGGCGATAAAGACAAAGCAAATGTCCCGGTGATTGCAACGGTGAAAGGAGGACAGCGGCACTTAACCGTTCGCCTGGGTCGTCAATTCTGGGTGCAAGACCACAACACAGCGGTTGAGGCGCTCAATTCCGCGGGTTTTCCGGCTCGCGTTCAGCCTCTGATCGCTGTTTGAGATTGTTTAATTGATGGCGGTGCCTTCCAAACAGCCATCCCCAAGGCGCTAGCTCTGAGGGGGCTTTTTGGGCGTTGGAGATCCCAGAAACTGACTTTTTAGCTCCTCCAATTCCAGATCGACCTGGCTGTTAGCTTTAGCAGGATTTGAAGATGGAGGTTGTGGGGACGCCGATTTTTGATTTTCGTTTTTGGCGGTGCTACCACCCATTATTTCGGCTTTTAAAGCCTCTAATTCAATATCAATTTGGCTTTTGGATGGGTTAGGGGGTTTGTTGGCAACGGGTGGTGTCACTGGCGATGATTTCAGAGGCTTGGCAGGTGTCGCCGGTGTATGAGAAATTACCGTGACTTGGGCTGGCGAAGGATTCAGGTCTTTCAAGACTTCTTCTACTGATTGATAGCGCCGACTGGGAGCAGTTTGCAGCATTTTGTCCAGAATTTTGCCCAGCGAATCGCTAACTTTAGAGATTAAATATTGCCGCCAAATCCAAGCATCTTCGTTAATATCGTACAAGTCAAATGGAGAGCGCTGAGTTAATAGATGAATGCAGGTGACGCCTAAACTATAAATATCGCTAGCGAAAGAAGCTTTGCCTCTGGCTTGCTCTGGTGCCACATATTCAGGGCTGCCAATGCTGGTTCCCGTTTGGTTGAGGGCGTTAGTGGTGGCAACTTTAGACGCGCCGAAATCAACCAGAACGAGCTTGCGATCGCGACTTCTGCGAATAATATTTTCTGGCTTAATATCTCGGTGAATCACTTGTTGGCTGTGGACAAATTGCAGCACTGACAATAAATCATTCAGCAACTGACAAATCTGAGATTCGCTAAAAGCACCTACTTGTGCCAATTCTTGGGCTAAGTTTTGCCCGTCGATAAACTCTTGCACCAAATACTGGCGATCGTCTTGAGTAAAATATGCCAGTAATTCGGGAATCTGGGAATGTTTACCCAGTTCATCCAGCCGCATTGCTTCTTGATTAAATAACTCAATTGCCTTTTTAACCGTGCTGGTGCCTTGGGCTTGCGGGTAAAACTGCTTGATTACACAACGCGGTTTAGAAGGTTTATCTTCATCCACTGCCAAAAAAGTTCTACCAAAACCGCCTTGCCCAATCGGTTTGATGGCACGGTAGCGGTCTTTGAGCAACAACTTAGTGCCGCAAGTCAGGCAAAACTTTGTATCAGAGGGATTTTGAGAGTTTGGGCAAGCTGGATTGAGGCAATAGCTCATAGTGGGAAGCGCTGCAACTGACTAAATCTATGTTGACACTCCTAGCGCTAAAGCCTTGTTTTTTTACGGGCTTTTTCCAGAATTAATGTTTTTCTGGCTGGAATTTTTCTTCCCAATGTAAGAACTCAAAACCCAAACCCGATCTTTACGGTGTCTCTTCTAAATCTTCTGGCACATCGGTATCGGGCCACAACAAGCGGACGGCAATTAAGGCAAACCCAATGGCTGCGATCGCTTTGAGTAACCGCGCAGGCAACAGCACCGCCACGCCTTCCCCAGCAATGACTCCCAGGAAGCTAGCCAACAGCAGTGCGGCGATCGTTCCTAGAAACACGGCGCGGGGAGATTTAGAACTGCCACTGAGCGCGATCGCTGCCAATTGGCTCTTATCTCCAATCTCCGCTAAAAATACCGTGATGAAACTAATTCCGAGAAGATGCCAATCCATAGTTGAAGGTTGGAAGGGTTAAAGGTTGAAAGTTTTGAATCGCTGACAGGTTGAACTTTCAACGTGCCAACCTTGCAACGTGAAAATCTTGCAACTTAAAAATGTACGACATCCCACAGCAGCATCACAGAAACAAAGAGTAAACAAGCTCCCGCTGCCATGTCCAAGGTTTTAGGAGACAGCCGAGTTGCCAGCCAGCGCCCCAACAATACACCCACCAAGCTTGTAGCGATTAGTGCCACCGCCGCACCCGCAAACACCAACCACGGCGACTGAGATTCTGCACTCATCAGCAGCGTTGCCACCTGAGTTTTATCTCCCATTTCTGCCAAAAAGATCGTCAAGAACGTGGAGCTAAAGACTGTCCAAGGCACCCGCTGGAAAAGCTTCACTTTTGGCTTTTGAGATTTAGAATGGCTAATCTTTGAAGAGGGTGAAGGCGCTGATTCAACGGCAGGTACCTGGGCGCTAGGACGCTCTAAGGCAGGCAGGCTAGGAGGCAGTGCAGAAAGTTTCACTATTGAGTTAGGCTCAACGCTAGCTAGTTTTCATATTCTTTTCATTTTCTCAGAATATGGTACAAATATCAACCTTTGGTTGCTTGCAGAAGATTTAAGTTCCTAATCGGTTTCAAAAGCCAACTTCCTGGTTAAATCGGATCATTTCTAAAGAGCGATCGCCATAAACGCCTTCAATCTGTTCGCGGCAACACTCCACTGCAAAGTCATTGAGTTCCTCTGGCTCAATGCCGTACAATTCCTCAAAAACATCTGCCTGCACCCGACAAAAGCGAGGACGATCTAGATAAATCTGACATTCTCGCGTCTCCCGATCGAAATTCACACACCATCCCCCTTCGCCGACCATGCTCAGATATAGCTGTAACTCCTCTGGCATGAGATATTGATCTAAGTCAGGGCGATCTGCTGGATCGAGATGACAGCAGGCTCCACATTGCTTAACACATCGCCAAGTCGGCATTGTTCCAAACCATCTTTCAAAAAGTTCTCGTCTCTTCAGTTTAGACGCGATAAATCGCGCCTTGAAGAGAGGTTTTTCCTTGCCAGCGGCAAGAAACGACTTTCTGAGGGTTTTTTGTCATTGTTTATACTTTTGTAAAGTTCTTTAAATAAAAGACGCGATCGCTGGGTAAGATTAGATGGCAAAATTTGCCAATTAGCTATTCAAATCAACACATTGTAAATACCCGTAGAAAGGCAGGACAAATGGAGATTTTCAGCGACTTGTTCAGCGGTTTGAGCAGCATCAACTGGGAAGTCATTGCTCAGCTAGGCTTTGTGGCGGTAATTATGCTTGCTGGCCCAGCAGTTATCTTCGTGCTGGCATTTCGAGGCGGCGACCTCTAAAAGACTGGCATTTTGACACAAAATCGTATTTTCAACGCAAAGTACCGCAAAGGATAGCGCAGAGTCTACGCGAAGAATGAGCAGATAGCTTTGCGTAACTTGGCAAATCCCTTTGCGTTACTTTGCCTTAAAAAATCTTATCTTGCTTTCTCAGAAAACTTAGGTATTTTTCCCCGGTAGATCCAGCGCTTGCATTGCCGCTTTAATCAATGGATAAAACGGAGGTTTCGTCACATCAACCTCTTTGGCATTTTCCCGCGTGATTCCGAGTAAACCCATTCGGTGTCCTTGCTGAATCGCCAGAACCTTGCCTTCGGGATTTCTAATTTTTAACTCTTTTAAAGACTCAGAAAGGCTACAGGTATAGCGACGCTGGTTGTAGTGAAACTCAGCTTTCAATCCTGGGGAGAAGGACAATTGATGAGGTTCCCCCGTGGAACGTCGCAGACCTACTAACTCCAGTTGTATTGTGGTGTTGCCATTCCAGGTATTTTGTCGCAGTTTGTAGGCGATATCAACCCGCGACGGTAAAGGGTAATAATTGCCCCATCGCCAAGCGATCGCTTCGATTTTCCGAACCTGACTCCCGTTATCCCCAGAGTCTTGGAATTTTAATTTGACGTGACCCTTCCCGACAATTTTTTGCTCAACTACGCGGACATTCGGCGTCCAGAATACGGGATCGGCGTTTTCAATCCCGCACGGGTGAAGGGCATCAATCTGTTGGTACAGATCAAGATTAATATCGTCGAGGTTAGCCTGAACGTCAATCTTGAGCAGCGGCTTTAGGTGCTGGGGTTCCAGACACTGATGAGCAAAAAGGCTAAGACGCGATCGCAATGCGGGGAGATTTTCGGCTGGCATCGAAAAACCCCCCGCCGCCTTGTGTCCGCCAAATTTCCCCAGCAAATCCTCGCAAAACTGCAAAGCTTCAAATACGTGAAATTCAGGAATTCCCCGCGCCGAACCCCGGACGTGATGGTCATCCTCATAAGTTCCGATAAACACCGGCACGCCGTAGCGTTCCACCAAGCGCGAGGCAACAATTCCAATCACGCCATGATGCCATCCCGGTTGAACCAGAACTAACACCCGTTCTTGCTGGAAGTCAATCGACTTATCTGGAATTTGAGGTAAAACCTCACTGGCAGAATCTAAATTTTTCTTCGGGATTCCAATAATCTGGGTTTCTTCACACCAAGTAACGGCATCCCGTTCAATCTCTTCACAGAGTTGCTGTCGGTGTTTGTTAATTTGTTCGCACTGCATCGCCCGTTCCAGTGCGATTCCCATATCATCAGTTATCAGCAATTCAATCACAGTCTGCGGGTCGGCAATCCGTCCCACGGCGTTAATTCTTGGCCCCAGGCGAAACCCAATATCCTCTGGCTTTAAAGATTGCGGATTTGGGATTTTAGATTTTGGAATTTCCGCTTCGCTGTTCTCTGTGCCTTGAGGTACTCCCGCTATCTGAATCAGCGCCTGAACTCCCGCTAGTTGAGAATTCGGTAATTGTTGCAAACCCCGCTTCACCCAGCGGCGGTTTACCCCGGTTAACGGTGCTAAATCGGCAATGGTTCCGAGGGTAAAGAGTTCTAATAGCGGCTTCACCAATCCCTTCGTTTGCCCCAGCTGTTGGGCGAGGGTGACAGCCAAGATATAAGCGACGCCGACGCCCGCCACCCCGCGATAAGGGGAAGATTCTCGAATCAGCTTGGGATTGAGAATGGCATCCGCTGGAGGCAAGTTTTCGGGAATATCGTGATGATCGGTGACAATAACTTTGACACCCAGCTGCCGTGCCCGATCGATTGGCTCAAACGCAGAAATGCCGTTATCTACCGTTAAAATCAGCCAAACGCCTTCCCGGTGAAATTCTTCGACAATACGGCGATTAATCCCGTAGCCTTCACTCATGCGGCTGGGAATCGCATAATCTACCTGTGCCCCTAACCACCGCAATGCCCGGAGTAATAGCGCGGTGCTGGTCATCCCATCCGCATCATAGTCTCCGCAGATCGCAATTTTGTGCTGGGATGCGAGCGCTTCTTTCAACAACTCCACACTAATTGCCAAGTCGGGAAATTCTTCCAACGGTGAGGGCAAAACCTGAGATTCTGGATCTAGGAATGCTTGTGCCTCTTCTGGCGTCTCAATGCCTCGGTTAATCAGTACCTGACTCAACAGTGGTGAAAGACCCGTCGTTTTAGCTAACTGTTGGGCTAGTTCGTCTCGTACTGGAAATATTTGCCATCGATGATTGGGCAATCGGGCAGGACGAGGGGATGATTCTGAATGAGGACGATCTTGCACAGGCGTCGTATTTCCAGCAGTCTGGCTCAGCCCATCCTATCAGTTTTAATTCGTTAAATGACTGGGTCTATAGGGATATGCGATCGCTTTTAATAAACAGCAACCCGACCGTCATCTCTTAAATAAATTGTGCGATCGCCTGGAGGACGCCCACCAGGACGGACTTCGATTCGTAAAGTTCTAGGATTCGGTTTAGCAAGTCTCACTCCCAGGGGCAAACCCGTCGCATCCCACAGCAAAAGTGATAGATTCGGGTCTGTACCCCCTCCCCTCGTGAAAGACACGACTTGTCCGGGATTGAGGGGAATCGGATCGGTACCCACCACCTTTTGCATCTGAACCAAACTCGATGTCAGGTTTACCACCTCATAGGTGATGCGTTGTCCCGGTACGAACTGAATCGGGGCTGGGGGGCACTTTGCCGCACAAGTTCCCGCCAAAGCTGGTTGGATGTGTGCCGCTGCACCAACGCTAAAAGCAGCTGCGACTAAAACTGCTGGTAAAAATTTAGACATTAAAGGCTGCGTTGTGACTTGCTGAGAAGTCTGTTCCCGAAAGCTCATTTACTCAAATTCTGTAATCTATTTATCTAAATTTTAAACTTTTTCAGAGTTTTTTGCTTTTTGCTGATACGCTCAAACCTGCTTTTTAGTTTATGTAATTATACGTATACTGAACAATACTTAGTATGAAAAATACGCGCATACTAAGTAATACTGAATCCTTGCAGATTTAGCACAAATTCAAGCAAGACTTTTACAGTAAACGCAGCTGGGAATCTGTCGTTGCCACAGATTGCTGACTCGGTTGATTCGTTCCTATCGCTGATGCTTCCTCAATGTCAGAAGCGTTGAACCACGCCTCTTCCTCATGTGCCAGTAACTTCTGGGCTTCTTCCAGCATCAAGGCGGCAATATCCTTAAGGTCTTCCCGATTGGCTAAGTAAGTTTTCAGCGCTTCCACAGGATCGGTGCTGGCACTAGAACCGAGTTCGGGCAAGCGAGGACGCGCTAGCTGACTGACTAATTCCGCCTGAATTGTGTAGGTGTGGGCGTCACTTAAGCTAGCGTGCAGGGCATTATTATCAATCAAATCTATCTGCTCGGAACGCAGTTTGTAGATTAGCCGCACGACAGCATCTTTGATATCTTTTTTGCCTATCGCTTTGATTAAAGCGGCTTGCGGCTCAGATGCATCAGAGACATCCACTTCGATAGTTCGGAAGGGGCGCACGGGAAGAGGACAAAATTCCCATTGGGCGTTGCCTCGTTCCAGTTGAATCATCACATAGCCTTTGTCTTCTTTTTCTTCGCTGAAATCGACTCGCTCAATACTGCCTGGGTAGATAACTGGAGGCTGGTTCGACTTGTTGAGATTCTGATGTCGGTGGACGTGCCCCAACGCGACGTAGTCAAAGCAAGGTCGCGTCAGCATCGAGATGGGGATGGTAAACCCTTTGCCGACTGCTAGGAAGCGCTCTGCACCTAAGTTAGCTCGGTCTGCCATCAGGTGAGCTAAAAGAACGGTTGGTACTTCCGGATCTAGACGCCGGATTTCTCCTTCCAGGCAAGGCTCAAGACGCTTAATTAATAACTCGTTAACTTCGGCTAGAGACAAATCTTCGGTTTCTGGGCGCGTCAGCAGGGCGGAACGGGTGAGCCAAGGGAGGGTAATGATTTGGACGGGACCGCTGCGGGTTTCGATGCGGTGGGTGACGATGCGATCGCCGACAATAAACCCTGGCACTCCTAATGTCCGATAAATACATAAACTTGCGCCTCCCTGCCCCTGAGAATGCTGGTCGTGATTCCCCACGAGCAACACCGTTGGGATCTGAGCATCGACTAAGCGGCGAAACTGACTGGCAAACGCTTCCTGTACATATGGCGGCGGCGTTGCATCGGGAAAAGCATCTCCACCGAACAAGACTAAATCGACGGGTTCGGCATTCTCTCCATCTGAGCTTTGCCCAATCGCTCGGTCAATACACTTCGATAAAGTATTGACAAAATCCTCAAGGCGTGTGTTTACTCCGGTTTCCGGATTGACCCGTCCGTGGGAGAAGCCACTCCCCATGTGAATATCGGATAGGTGGAGGATTTTAATCATTTTGCTAATTGGTAATTGGTGATTGGTCATGGGTAATGGGTAATCTTCTTGCCATTACCCATTACCCATTACCTATTACCCATTAGACATTCTAAATGTGAATTCCACATTCGGTTTTACCCATGCCGCGCCAGCGACCTGCGCGTTCGTCTTCACCCTCAGCAACGGGTGTCGTGATGGGTTCGTCGCCGATGCTGGCATATCCCTGATCGTGCAGAGGATTGTAAATCATGCCATGCTCAGCCACATAAGCCCAGCTATCCTTGCGTGTCCAGTTGGCCAGAGGATTCACTTTCAGCCGTTGCTGTGAATCTAGTTCCAAGACTGGCATATCAGCACGAGTCACGGCTTGGTCGCGGCGGCGTCCGGTAATCCAGGCAACGGTGCTGAGTTCTGCTAGACCCCGTTGCAATGGTTCAATTTTGGTCAGGTGGTGAAATTGAGTGATGTCCTTATCCCACAGCGCTTCGCCGTATTTAGCCGCAAAGGCTTCGCGGGAGTCTAGATCGGGAATTTTGTAAGTTTGGAGGTTTAAATTGTAAAGTGCCTGCGCTTTAGCAACTAACTCCAGGGTTTGAGGAAAGTGATACAGCGTGTCCAGAAACAGGACTGGCACTGGCGTTGCTGGTTTGAGATCGCGGTATAAAAGATCCGTAATTACCAAATCATCCACATTAAAGGCGCTGGTTTGCACCAGTCCCGTGGGGATATTTGTAACACACCAAGCCAGGATCTCTCTGGGATGAGCTTTGTCAAATTTTTGGTTAAGCTCATCCAGATTAAACGAGGAGATGCTAACGGGAGCTGTGGTGCTATCGCTCATGGTACGTTTCTAGTGAATTTCTGAATTCTTTATTACAAATTATTTTACCTCTTATAAGCACCTAACCCGATCGGAGAACAGGGCTATAAATGAACATCGTGTAAAGAATTGCATGGCATTCTACTGGCGCAGACATGGGCGCGGACAAGAATCACCCCGCCTACATTCCCTCGCCAACATCCTGCTATCGAGAGGAAGGATTGTAGAGGCAAAGCGTAGCCAGTCACAGAATGATTCTGCTGCTTTTTTTTGGGATGGGTGTCCGCTTTGAAGAAAAGATGAGATAACTTCTAATTGTTGAACCGGCAATTGATTTCTGCCAAACTGCACTAGGAGCTATCATCGCCCTATAAAAGTTTTTTGGAGAGATTGAGTGCGGTTAATTCTGTACAGCAAGCCGGGTTGCCACTTGTGCGAGGGGTTACAAGAAAAACTCGAACAAGTTTCAAACCCCCCCATTGAACTGGAAATCCGGGATATCACTACCCGCGAAGATTGGTTTCAAGCCTATCAATATGAAATTCCTGTCCTGTTTAGGGTTCGATCTCAGCGTACAGATCGAGTAGAAGAACCGTTGCCCCGTCCTTCTCCCCGCGCTACGGTGCAACAGTTGGCGCAAATGTTACAGAAATATTTGCTTGTAAAAGATAAAGAATAAGCGCGAATAGTCTTGAGTCGAGCGTCCGCCTGCTAACGATCCGATGACTCATGACTAACGATTAATGACTCGTGACGATTGTGAGGAGTTACTAAAGATGAAATTGCGAGAGTTATTAGCAACCATTCCCCAGATTGAGCAACCCTCTAGTCAGACTGCTCTGGAATTGGAAGTTAAGGGCTTAACGACAAATTCCCATGCTTGTCAACCGGGAGATTTGTTTATCGGGATGCCCGGAACGCGAGTGGATGGAGGGGAGTTTTGGGAAGGCGCGATCGCATCCGGTGCAGTCGCCGCCCTGGTTTCTTCCCAAGCTGCCCAAAAACATCCTCCCAAAGGGGAAGATGCCTGCGTGATTCCAGTTGCAGACATGACTCAAGCTTGCGCCCAAGTTGCTGCTGCCTTTTATGGCTACCCAGCGCAACAGCTAAAACTGATTGGCGTCACTGGCACGAATGGCAAAACGACAACGACTCATTTAATCGAATTTTTCCTGACTTGGAGCCAGTTACCAACGGCTTTATTTGGGACGCTGTATGCCCGTTGGGCTGGCTTTCAACAAACCGCTGCCCACACGACGCCTTTTGCTGTCGAACTGCAAAAACAACTGGCAGACGCGATCGCAGCCGGATCTCAGATGGGTGTGATGGAAGTAAGTTCCCACGCTTTGGCGCAAGGTCGGATTTTAGGTTGTCCGTTTTCGGTTGCGGTGTTTACCAATCTCACCCAGGATCATCTAGACTTCCACCACGACATGGAAGATTACTTCAATGCAAAAGCGTTGCTGTTTAGCCCTGAATATCTCAAAGGGCGGGCGGTAATTAATTCAGATGATTCTTATGGACAGCGATTGATCGAACGGTTAAATCCAGACCAAGTATGGCGCTATAGTGTCAACGATACAACCGCCGATTTGTGGATGAGCAACCTGAGTTATGAGCCAACGGGAGTCAGCGGGGTCATGCATACCCCCAAAGGGGACGTGGCTTTCCGTTCTCCCCTGGTCGGGCAGTACAATCTGGAAAATTTACTTGCCGCTGTGGGAGCAGTGTTGCATCTGGGAGTAGATTTGGAGTTAATTGCGGCGGCGCTACCCCAATTTTCGGGAGTGCCGGGACGGATGGAACGAGTGCAAATCGGTTCCCAGCAAGAGATTAGCGTTATTGTCGATTATGCTCACACGCCGGACAGTTTGGAGAATTTGCTAAAAGCGGCGCGTCCGTTTATTCCCGGTAAGATGATCTGCGTCTTCGGTTGTGGAGGCGATCGCGATCGCACCAAACGCCCAAAGATGGGTCAAATTGCCGCGCAGTTAGCAGACAAAGCCGTTGTTACCTCCGACAATCCGCGGACGGAAGATCCAGAACGGATTTTGCAAGATATTGTCGCCGGGATACCAACCTCGGCTCAACCAGTGATGGTGATTAGCGATCGCGCGACTGCCATTCATACCGCCATTTTAGAAGCCCAACCGGGTGATGGCGTCCTCATCGCGGGTAAAGGTCATGAAGACTACCAAATC
This sequence comes from Trichocoleus sp. DQ-A2, assembly GCF_039961915.1. Taxonomy (NCBI): domain Bacteria; kingdom Bacillati; phylum Cyanobacteriota; class Cyanophyceae; order Leptolyngbyales; family Trichocoleusaceae; genus Trichocoleus; species Trichocoleus sp. DQ-A2. Next base: position 100,389 of record NZ_JAMPKD010000005.1, on the reverse strand, counting down.
TTAGGAACGGAAAAAATCCACTTTGACGATCGAGAACAAGCACGCGATGCCCTATTAAAGCGGATGCCTGGTTAAAGCAATTGTGGATTTTAGATTTTAGAGTGGAGCGGTTAACTTGTAACTAGGCGCAATTCAATCTAACTTGTTGTCTCTTGAAATGGAGATTGATGGCTGGGAAAGGATTAAAGAGACACTCGCTAGATGGGTAGAAATCAAGATGAAACTATCTCTGGTTTCTCCCAATCTGCGATCCGCACCGCTGCGCTAAAAGTAGCTACAAAGAAGTTTCCAGTCAAAAGTCTTCAAAATCATCCAAGTTGATTTTCACCCATTTGTTGAGACATCAGTGCATTTAACAAGTCACCTTTTCATCCAAAAGCAACCTCTAAAATCTTAAAATCTTATGGATGCATCCCTTTACCAATTGGCTCTGCGTGTAGAGTCAGCGCCTCAGCCGCTTGCCGTGAGTGCAACTACGCTCAAGTCCTTGCTGTGGGCGCTGATGGACGTACTGATTGACCAACAACTGCCAGCCAAACTCTGGGTAAAGCTACCGCCTGGAGAAGGCTGGCAGGCGCAGATAGAACAATATCAGGAGCGGGGGCAGGTTGGGCATACCATTTATGTCTGTAACGGCAAAGAGGGACGAGAGCAGGAGAGAGTAGAAGCAGGAGAGAGCCAAAGCCAGGAAGAATTTGAAAATTCCCCTTATGCACTCACCGGATCGCCAAAAATTTCCCCCACCGCCTCGCAGATTATTCCAGTTCAACTGAAGCCGGAAAACGCAATTTCCAGAGAATATTTTTTGTTAGTGCTATCCGAACGCTTTTGCGGCTTAATTCTGGCTCATCGACCCCGCAGCGCTAAGCCATCTGCCCAGACAACTTCAAAGGATTTGGATCAAATCAAAAATATAGACTCAAAAGAGTTTCTCGCTTCTCAGTACCGGAATAAGAGCGCCCTAGGCAATCCTTACGGGGCACAGTCAGGCGTTAGCGAAAGCGTTTTGGCTTTGCAAAAGCAAATGGCTACAGCAGGCACGGAGGACAAGCGAGGACGACCGCTGCTGACAATTTGCGCTTTTGACAAGCCAGTGATTCAGGAGGTTTTGCAGGGAATCCGACCCGCGATCGCGCCCACTGAAGAGACTCTCCTCAGCAACTGGGACAAGCTATTTACCTTACCGCAATCACCCGATTTAGTACAGAATCGAGCGATCGCATCCATCCTGACTCAGTTACTGGTAAAACAAGTCCAGCAGCAAGAGGAAATCGGGCGGGGTGCTGCCGCCAATCATGCATCAACAACGGAAATCGCCGAACTCCAGCGGCAAAATCAAGCTTTGCTGGATGAAGTGCGCTTTAAAGATGAACTACTAAGCAATGCGCTGTTAGAACTGCGGACGCCGCTAACCAACATGAAAACCGCGCTGACGCTGCTAGAGTCCCCACAACTCAAACCCTCGCAGCGTCAGCGCTACCTGCATTTGCTGCATACACAGTGCGATCGCCAAGTTTCTTTGATTAGCGGTTTAATGGAGCTAGTACAGCTAGATCGGGCAACTACCCCAACAACTTTGCTTCCAGTGCAGTTGGCAGATATCGTGCCTGGAGTTGTCAGCACCTATCAAGCGATCGCTCAAGAAAAAGGCATCCAGCTAGGCTACACGGTCAGTCCTAACCTTCCGGCTGTCTCCTGCTTAGAGGCATGGCTGCGACAAATTATTATCAATCTGCTACACAACAGCATTAAATTCACTCCCACTGGCGGTCAGGTGGTGGTACGCACCAAGCAACAAGGCGAATACGTACAGTTGGAATTTCGCGATACCGGCATCGGCATTGCCCCGAACGAATTGCCCAAGATTTTTGACCGCTTTTATCGCGGACGCCTAGCACCGGGCGAAGAAGTTTTCGGTGCTGGATTAGGTTTAACCATTGTGCAGCAACTTCTCCTACGTTGCGCTGGCTCTATTTCTGTCACCAGTAAACTTGGTCAGGGTTCTACTTTCAAAGTGTTGTTACCCGTTCACCATTCGACATCTGTTCAGCCGTAAGTTGGGTATCTGAATACCATTGCACGGGATATCTACCATAGATTCATCTATACCATTTTTCAGTTGGCTGGAATATATTACGCTTCTAACGGTAGGGGCTTTTTGATTGTCATGCCCCTACAGATGTATCCCACCCCACCCTGAAATGGCGATAAATGCTTATGTTTCCACCGATTCAAAGGTAATTGACATCGCCGCCAACTCTTGAGTATCGACACGATTAATTAGCCCCAGCCCCCGAACATCCGTCTTTTCACCTCCACGACTATCTCCAGCGCCTCGGTTAAAGTCTTCTAGCAAACCGTCGATTAACTTGGTTGGTTCCTCACCCAGCGTCATTGGCAACCCTGATGCTTGCCCTCGCACCCTTGCCACTTCCTGCAATGCCTTGAGCGCTTGCTTAAGAGGAGTGCCACTGGCTATGATCAGAACCTCTACCATGCCGACGGGTTTTGCAACTTTAAATCTGAACTTATCTTTTCCCGCTTGCGGGATTTGCAGCGTTGCTCCTGCTTTTACCAGAGTCGCATTCTCTTCCACCGTCCAGGTATTGGGAAAAACGATTGTCATTTCTCCTTCGGGATCGATTACCAAAACGGATACGTGGAGATCCCGATCTTCTTGGTTCGTCACCACAAACTGAATCGGTGTCCCCAAGGGGAGTTTTGAGTTTTGAGTTGAAGAATTGCTGCTGTTTTGTGCGCCGCGAACCGGGAAAATCGTTGCAAATGTCTCGCCCTCCGCTCTTTTCATGGAAGCCACTACATTTAGCCGGGAGGAACCGGGATTGAGTATCATCTTGGCAATGTGAGCTGCTAGCAGTGACTTAAATTTCGGGGTAAGACGAGCGACAGCAGCTTCTATCGATTCACCAGATGCACCAAAAGAACCAGGAATTTGTTCTAGTGCTGGAGTAAATAAGCCGACACTGCCAATATCGGGCACAGACGTTAAATTGGGAGTCTTTCCGCTTCTCTGAAATTGACGATTCTCCTGTGTGATGCGACCTAAAAGGTAGGCGACATATTCTTCCTGTTGTACAGGCAATACTTCAAGGCGCACAATTGCCTTAAGCGCTTGTTCTGCCTTGGCTGTGTCGTTACCCAGCGATGGATCTAGACCAATCGGTAAGGTCATATCACTGGGAATCCCGCGCATTCGCTCTTGCAGCAATGTTCCCAGTTGCGGAGGCGAGGAAACCCCGCCCCTTCCTGCATTTAGGAGTTTGCCCCGCGCCGTTAATCCTTTGCGCGAGTTCGCTTCCAACTGTACCAATCCCTGCTCCTTGCCTTGAGCGTCTATCACTGTCAAAATCGCACCTCGATCGAAGGCAGGGATGCTTTGGGAATTGACACCTCCCAACCACAACTGCACCCCATCTCCCTCAACTTTGGTGATTACCGCTTCCGCTGGGAGAGTCTGTTGGTTTAGGAAGTAAGCGGGTTCCTCTTCATTGCTTTTTTGCTTAGCTTCATATTCTGGAATTTGACCCGTAGAAGAAATCTGGTTAGTAGTACGGGCAATATTTGCGATCGCACTCGCCACGGGTTCATCCCCGGTTTGCTGCCAAAGATACTGGGTCATCACATAAGTAAATGCCCCCGCCGCAAAGCCGTTGAAGCGCTGATCCGCCGCCAGTTGCTTGCGATCGGCGGCAGCAATGACGATCCCTTTGGCAACTCCTGCCCTGCGTGCCTGAATATACTCATCCGGGGATAAATTTACCCGCGATAGCAATTGCCGCTGATATTCTTTCTCCACTGGGCTGACTTTAACTTGCACGCCACCATCCAGCGCCCTGACGTTCAAATTCCCCCGTTTCCCGCCCCCAGCATGACAACTATCCAAAACCATTGTCAGGTTTTCTGTTTTTACCGCTGACGCCAGCAAAAACAGCGTGTGTCCTGTGATATCGGATGCAATACCCCCACGGCGACGGGCAACCAAAGGTAGGGAGTTATCGGCAGGGACAATGGTACTGTTTAAACAACTTTCGCTCAGTCTTAAGACCACTTCATCGCATTCTGGGCTGTCATCTACTCGCGAACCGTGCCCGGAGAAGTGAAACACCACAACATCTCCCGGCTTCGCTTGCCCAATCAGATATTCGTCAAATGCACCCAAGATACCTTCACGAGTGGCTTGAGCATCTGTCAGGATATGGACATCCTTCTTGTTGAAGCCAAAGCGGTGAATGAGTAGATGTTGCTGCATTTCCACATCGGTGATGCAACCCGCTAAGCGATCGCTACTATTTTGATAAGCGTTAATTCCCACCAGCAGCGCCAGTTTGCGGGGTGTGCTTTGCGCGAGGGCTTTGCCATAGCGATCGCCCTTTCGCATCACATCCAGATGGCTTAAACCCAAAGTTGCCAGCGTCGATCCGGCAAATTGCAAAAACTGACGGCGCTTGATGTGAGACATCATCAATGTTTCCTCAAGTGGTGCAGGATGAAAGGCTGAGATTACTGAAATCTTGTGTTCAACGAGCTATGTTGACGACGGCACAGATTAGTGACATGGTTAACTGTGTTCTATTTATATCGGAAGTCGTTAACGATGCGCTGCGCTATTTTAAGTCGTGCTGGTCAAGTTTTGGCAAACGGAAATTTTATCATTCAACAAGATGAAAATGGCGATCTGAGGTTGGATTTCCGCACAGATGGGGGCAAAATCCTCCAAGGAGGAATCATCGAGCCGGATGGCGACTTAACCTCAGCCAGTAAAGTTCTCTATCGCCAGTTTTTTGAAGCTTGGGGAGTCAGCGAGATCGCACTGACCGCTATGCCTAAGTTCTAGCGTCAACTTTGGGTGGAAACTTATTTTATTTGTCAGGTTGGTAATGGTTAATAAAGAATAGGTAGAAGGATAAAAAAACAATTATCCATTACTGACCAATCATCAAAAAAATAATTAACTAGATTCGATTTCACTTATTTTTCCTAATCGTTGTAGAAAAAATTTTGTCATTAGTTAGAAATAAATTCTCTAACAAATCTTTGTCAAGCGCTCAGATGAATATTGCCTTATTCAGCTTCGCCAATCAAAGTAAATGCTGCCCACTGCACGGGATCTGAATATTGTTGCTGTTTCATGGTTGTCAGCATCGCATTTCGCAATGCCGTAGCTTTATCAGCCTTTTGCTGAAGATTTTTATAAAACTCCGTCATCAAAAAAGCAGTCGAATTATCCGGGACTTGCCATAGAGAGACCACCACGCTAGGCACACCAGCGGAAATTAAAGAACGGGATAAACCAATAACACCATCGCCCGTAATGCGTCCTCGTCCGGTGTCGCAAGCACTGAGAACCACTAATTCAGCATTCAATTTTAGATTGAGGATTTCTTCAGCAGTGAGCAACCCATCATTCTGGTTAGATGGAGCGAGAGCGATCGCACTTCCCAATCCCCGGTAATCATCTAGTAAGCCATGAGTAGCTAGATGAATGATTCGCGCTTTAGGCAATGCTTGCGCGATCGCGACTTTGGTGGCTTGGCTACCAGTAATTGCTTGAGTTTTGAGTAATTTAGCAATATCTTTGGCTTCCTGTTCCGCCCACGGCAAATTAGATAACGGTTGCGCTGATTCTCCAGGGTTCAGCACCACTTTGGGCATTGTCGGATTGCCCACTACCAATGCCCCTTGTAGAGATGCGATTGATTGCTTCTCTACACGTTGCCTTTGCTGATGAGTTAAATCCAGCACTTGAATTGAAGGAGCCGTGAGAATCGTATGTTTTTCAATCAGGTATTTGCCAGAAGCATCTTGGAGAGCTGGGAAGGGGACTAGGAATAGTTCTGTTTGAGGGATAAAAATTACACGAGCATTCGGATCGGTTGGCAGCTCTTTGGCAATCGGTTCTATCAGTAATTGATGCAGATGCTGTAATCTTTTAGTTGGCCTTTCTTCCTCTATTAGCGCTACTTCAATGCCACCACGTCCCCTTACGCCCATTGATTGACGGGTGTTGGTAACAAGGTTTTGTAGAGAAGAATTCTCTTTTTGCCACAAGGGTTTGAGGTCACTGCGACCAAATGTCACTTCACCTGTGGGTTTGATAATCCAAATAAAAAGTTCTGATTCCTTGGTTTGTTGTTTACCTTGAACTTTGAACTCATTGTAAATAATCGAATATTGAACGAGGGTGGCATTTTGAGTTTTGGCAATTTGTTGAATCTGTGAAATTGTCGGCTGTAGATACTTTGCCGGTAACGTCTCTACAGAGTTCGGGGATAATCGCCTCGACAGCAACTCCACAAACGCCCGTGCCCGACCCCGTTCGGCAATTTCCAGTGCTGCATCGGTCTTATTCTGAGCAATCAGGACTTGTTGTAAAGTGCGATAGGTGCGAACTTGCTGCTCGAAAATTGAAACTTTATTGGCATCGTCGCTGCCTAATCTTTCTCGGAGAGATTCCCTAACCTCCATTCCATCGATTAGAGTTTTCTCTGCTGCCGCAAGATTGCCAGATTTGTAGAGAGCAACTCCCAGATTTTCCAGAGCTGTCCCCTCACTTTGGCGGTCTTTAATCTCCCGTGCGATCGCCAACACCTGCTGGGAGTACTCAATCGCCTTGGCATAGTCCCTCAGGTCAAGGTAAGCAAGTCCCAGATTTCCCAGAGCTTTCCCCTCACCCTGGCGGTCTTTAATCTCCCGCGCGATCGCCAACACCTGCTGGGAGTACTCAATCGCCTTGGCATAGTCCCTCAGGTCAAGGTAAGCAAGTCCCAGATTTCCCAGAGCTTTCCCCTCACCCTGGCGGTCTTTAATCTCCCGCGCGATCGCCAAATGCTGCTGTTGGTACTCAATGGCCTTGGCATAGTCCCCCAGGGAACGGTAAGCAACTCCCAGATTTCCCAGTGCTGTCCCCTCAATTTGGCGGTCTTTAATCTCCCGTGCGCTCGCCAAATGCTGTTGTTGGTACTCAATCGCCTTGGCATAGTCCCCCAGGTTAAGGTAAGCAACTCCCAGATTTCCCAGAGCTGCTCCCTCACTTTGGCGGTCTTTAATCTCCCGCGCGATCGCCAAATGCTGCTGTTGGTACTCAATGGCCTTGGCATAGTCCCCCAGGGAATCGTAAGCAACTCCCAGATTTCCCAGAGCTTTCCCCTCACCCTGGCGGTCTTTAATCTCCCGCGCGATCGCCAAATGCTGCTGTTGGTACTCAATGGCCTTGGCATAGTCCCCCAGGGAATCGTAAGCAACTCCTAGATTTCCCAGTGCTGCTCCCTCACCCTCGCGGTCTTTAATTTCTCGATAGATAATCAGTGCCTGTTGCCAAGACTGTAATGCTGCCTCAAATTGACCGATCTGATACTGGTGAATCCCTTGATCTAGCAGTCGGTCGGCTTTCGCTTTCCGGTCAGCTTGGGTTTGAGCTAACACCCGTGGCGCTCTTAAAGGTGCTGGAAAATTGGCAGCTAAAGGTGCCGAGACGGAGGCAACAAAGGCGATGAAGGCGATTAGACTGATTCTACGAGAATGCATAGTTGGCTAGGTAAATGAACTGAGTTGTCAAATAGCTGGGATGAAGATAGGCACAGAGGCGCTGTCTCTACGGTTCGCCGATGAGGATGAAAGCCGCCCAGTTTATTGGGTTGGGGTGCTGTTTCATCGTCGCTAGCATGGCGTTTTGCAGTGCAACTGCTTTATCGGGATTCGATTGCAGATTTTTATAAAACTCGGTCATTAGAAAGGCAGTCGGCTCATCCGATATCAACCCTAGGGGAGCGATCGCGCTGGGAACTCCCGCTGCTAGAAAAGAGCGCGTTAGCCCAATCACGCCATCTTCGGTAATGCGACCCAAACCCGCATCACAGGCGCTCAGGACAACTAACTCAGCGTTTAGCTTCAAATTCAGGATTTCTTCTGCTGTCAGCAACCCATCATCGGTGTTAGAGGGAGCCAAAGCGATCGCATTTCTCAATGCCTCCTCCTCATCGATTAACCCAGTCGTTGCGAGATGAATAATTCGCGCTTGGGGCATTTGCTGCACAATCGCGGTCTCAGTTGCTGCGTCGCCGGTAAGCGCTTGGGTATTGAAGAGATTCGCGATCGCGTTTGCTTCCTGTTCCGCTCCGGGCAGTTGCTGTAACAACACCGGCTTTTGTCCTATCTTGGGAGGAACGCGGGGCATCGTCGGATTCCCCACCACCAGCACATCCTTGGCAATCCCTTGGATTCGCTGTCGATGCTTGTAAAGTAAAGCCAGCGCCTGAATTGAGGGAGCGGTAAAAATTGCGTGTCGCTCGATCAGGTATTTGCCTTGTTTATCTTGCAGCGCTGCGAAGGGAAGCAGAAACAGAGATTTTTGCGGGATAAAGGCGACACGAGCGTTCGGAGCTTTTGGCAACAATTCGGCAATCGGCTCAACGAGCAGCTGATGAAGTTGCTGTAACTGCTTGCTTGGGCGATTGTCCTGTTTTGTCGTTACGAAGATGCCACTCTTATTTGCAGCACTCCCAATCCCCATCGCCGCACGACTACTACTCACCAACTCTGAGAGAGAGGTATTTTGCTTCTGCCACAACGGTCTCAGGTCAACCCGTCGTAAGGTGATTTCACCTGTGGGTTGAACCACCCAAATCAGCAGTTCTGATTCCTGGGTTTGTTCTTTTCCTTGAACGGGGAACGTCTCGTAATTAATTGAGTATTCAACCAGTGTGGCGTTGTGTTCCTTAGCAACTTGTCGAATTTGTTCGATATTGAGCGGATTGACGGTCGCTGGAGCCTCTGGAGTTTGTGCCAACATCTGAGAGCCAGGGAAAATTTCAGCCGTCTTCCCTGGGAAAGGGGTTAAGACAGTCGCCACAAAAGTAATCAGTAAGGGTACAAGGCTTTGCACCCCGGCAAGGCTGATTTTCTGGAGTTGCATGGCTGACAAGGTAAGTAGATGTACGGACAGTGTTTACACTGTCTTAGCCCAGGGAATCGGGTGTGTCCAGTGTTGGCTTTATCCTTGAGTAGTGGTAACGCCAACTTGACAGACCAAGCGATCGCGTATGCACTCTGATGCGCTGTTTGTGCCTCCTCTTGGGCACCCCAATATCTTGAAACCCAGTTAAAACTCTACCCAAATGCTGCTCATCCACAGCATTTTTTGATTAGAGTGGAATTATTACCTGTATTGCTGTCCTTCAGCCCAAAGACCATGAGTTTACTTGTCAAACAGCTGACCACTTATCTAGCTTTGCTGGCTATCGGCGGTGGTGCAGGAATATATGCCAGTCGCCATTTCGCAGCAGACAACCCCAGTGTCGAAGGCAGAATCCCATCAGCGATTCCAGCCGCGCTACAGCAAATCTCCCCGCCCCAGAATCGCGCTCCCCAAGAGAACCTGAATTTTATTGCCGAAGCAGCCGAAAAAGTTGGCCCTGCTGTCGTGCGAATTGATGCGGCTCGTACCGTATCGCAGGACATTCCAGATACTTTCAGAAGCCCGTTTTTCCGACGATTTTTTGGGAACGAAACGCCGGTTCCGGAAGAACGGGTGGAACGAGGTACCGGATCTGGCTTCATTCTCAGTGCTGATGGTCGCTTAATGACAAATGCCCACGTTGTCGCGGGGTCAGATAAGGTCAAGGTGACGCTCAAAGATGGTCGGACGATGGAAGGTCGAGTGGTGGGAGCCGATCCGGTTACGGATGTGGCAGTTGTCAAAATTGATGCGACAAAGTTGCCGACGGTACGCTTGGGAGACTCGAATAACTTAATACCGGGACAGTGGGCGATCGCAATTGGCAATCCCCTCGGTCTAGATAACACGGTGACGGTGGGTATCGTCAGCGCGACGGGTCGCTCCAGTTCGCAGGTAGGTGTCCCGGATAAGCGAGTCAGATTTATCCAAACCGATGCCGCTATCAACCCCGGTAACTCTGGTGGCCCCTTGTTAAATGCCAGGGGTGAAGTGATTGGGATTAATACAGCCATTCGCGCGAATGCTCAAGGACTCGGTTTTGCCATCCCGATTGAAACCGCCGAACGAGTCGCCAATCAGCTATTTAGCAAAGGTCGCGTCGAGCATCCCTACATGGGAATTCAAATGGTAACGCTGACGCCGGAACTAAAAGACGACATTAACAAAGACAATGAGGCAGGCTTCAAAGTTACGCAGGATAAAGGCGTTGTCATCGTTCGGGTGGTCAAAAACTCACCCGCAGAACGCGCTGGCTTGCGTGCAGGAGATGTGATCCAGAAAGTTGGCGGTCAAGCGGTCGCAAGTGCCGATCAAGTGCAAGAACGGGTAGAAGCGAGTAGCGTCGGCTCCAGATTAGAAGTAGAGGTCAACCGTAGCGGTCGGACTGAAACTGTCCAAGTACAACCTGGTGCCTTCCCCGTGGAATAGTACAGATAATTTTATCTGTTTTAAACGCAAAGGTAGCGCTGTCGCGCCGCTTCGCTAACGCAAAAGTTGACGCAAAGCAGTAGTAGGCTGGGTTGAGACACGAAACCTAGCATCTTAGACTAGACCCGCTCCGCAGAAGCGGGTCTTTTTGACACAAGCAGAAAGTAACCCTGCGTCTTTTTGTCAAAAAAAGGGCTGATGAGCGCCCAGAAGCAATTCATCAACCCTTATTAGCAATTAGCACTTAGCACTTAGCACTTAGCTAATTACTTGCTTTCCGTAAAATCAGCATCAATTACATCATCCCCAGTACCAGTGGACTGACTGGAACCACCACCACCAGGGGTGCCGGTGCCATCGCCAGGAGCTGCACCTGCGCCGCCTGCTTGTTGATAGATGTTCGTGCCGATGGTGTAGAGAGCCTGCTGTAGCTCTGTGGTGAGCGTCTTGATGCGATCATCGTCTTCTTTAGCGATCGCATCGCGCAGGTCTTTGACCAATCCATCGACTTTGCTCTTGTCAGCAGCGGGAACCTTGTCGCCCAAGTCAGCCATTTGCTTCTCAGCTTGGTACACGAGGGAGTCAGCTTGGTTCTTGCGGTCAATCTTCTCACGACGCTCCCGGTCAGTGGAGGCATTTTGTTCGGCTTCCTTAACCATCCGCTCCACTTCGTTTTGGGGCAGGGTGGAAGCACCCGTGATGCTGATTGATTGCTCTTTACCAGTACCGCGATCCTTAGCGGTGACGTTCAGGATACCGTTGGCGTCAATATCGAAGGTAACTTCAATTTGTGGCATTCCACGAGGAGCCAGAGGAATTCCATCCAGACGGAAGATCCCCAACTCTTTGTTGTTCGCCGCCATCTCCCGTTCGCCTTGCAGAATCTTGATTTCTACGTTGGTCTGATTATCTACAGCAGTAGAGAAGACCTCAGACTTCTTGGTAGGAATCGTGGTGTTGCGGGGGATAATCTTGGTCATCACGCCACCGAGGGTTTCCACACCCAAAGACAGCGGGGTAACGTCGAGTAGCAACAGTCCTTCAGTTCCAGCTTCACCTGTGAGGACACCGGCTTGAATTGCGGCACCGATAGCTACCACTTCATCCGGGTTGACGGTTTGATTGGGTTCTTTGCCCAAAACCCGCTTCACCAGTTCTTGTACGGCAGGAATCCGGGTAGAACCACCGACCAGCACGACTTCATTAATTGCACTCTTGTCTTGCTTGGCGTCGCGCAGGGCGTTCTCCACAGGAATGCGGCAGCGATCGATCAAGTCAGCGCAGAGTCCTTCAAACTGAGCGCGAGTCAGGGTCATATCCAGGTGCTTTGGACCATCCTGGGTAGCGGTGATAAATGGCAGGTTGATTTCCGCTTGTGTGACGCTAGATAACTCAATCTTGGCTTTTTCAGCGGCTTCGGTGAGACGCTGGAGGGCTTGACGGTCTTTGCGGAGGTCAATGCCTTCAGATTTTCTGAATTCTTCGGCTAAGTAATCAACGATTTTCTTGTCGAAGTCGTCACCACCCAGGTGAGTGTCGCCAGAGGTCGCTAACACTTCAAATACGCCATCGCCCATTTCCAGGATGGATACGTCGAAGGTACCGCCACCCAGGTCAAATACCAGAATGGTTTCGTTGGCCTTTCTTTCGAGTCCGTATGCCAAGGAAGCGGCGGTCGGCTCGTTGATAATCCGCATTACATCAATCCCGGCAATCTTACCAGCATCTTTGGTAGCTTGGCGCTGGGAGTCGTTGAAGTAAGCGGGAACGGTGATTACAGCTTGGGTAACGGTCTCTCCAAGGTACTTGCTGGCATCATCCACCAGCTTGCGAAGCACTTGGGCAGAAATTTCTTCTGGTGCAAACTGCTTGCTCTGAGCGGGGCAGTCTAGCTTAACGTTGCCGTTGCTATCGCGCAGCACTTTGTAAGAAACTTCGGTGGCTTCGTGGGTGATTTCTTCAAACTTGCGTCCGATAAAACGCTTTACCGAATAGAAGGTGTTTTCGGGGTTCATCACCGATTGACGCTTGGCGATTTGACCCACTAAGCGATCGCCATTTTTGGCAAATGCTACGACAGAGGGGGTTGTCCGAAAACCTTCTGCGTTAGCGATCACGGTGGGTTTACCACCTTCCATCACTGCTACGCAGGAGTTTGTCGTACCTAAGTCAATTCCAACTACTTTTGCCATAGGGGTATTTCGGCTTCCTAATAACTACAAAAACTTTTGAGGGCGGATACGGAACTACAAATTGAACCAACCGGGTTAAATCAGCAGCTCTTTCCAGATTTAATAACCATTGGTGCGTGCGTACCGATCTATATAGTGTGCGGGATTAGCCACTCTGGTGTTGTGGGGTTTTCCGAACCTGAGGAAGGACGGTTAACCTTCAGGAGGCATCCCCTTTGGCTCAATCACTTAACATCTGCTGATTGCTTTCACTGTGTCTACTGTAAGGAAATCAGGGGCTTTAGGTATGGGGGCAAGCCGTAATTAAATAGGTGTATTTGCCGTCTAGAGGAATTCAACGCGATCGCGATTAGCTCATTGGACTCTCTACCAACACCACCTAAATCATTCACGATTAGTTCGTTCTCAAAGCTTGTATTATATGTATTACAAAGGATGCGATTTTCGAGCCATCGTTCGGAATTTCTAAAAAAGAAGAGTTGTACTAGCTATGGGCCGTGCTTCTGGATGCCTGTTTGGTTTAGCTTTTGGTGACGCGCTTGGTGCCGTAACTGAGTTTCTCAATGTTGAGGAGATCCTGCGCCGCTTCCCACCCCAAGGGCCGCAGCAACCAATGGGCAATCCGGCTTGCGTTACAGATGACACGCAGATGACTTTAGCGGTTGGAGAGGCACTCCTAGAAGTAACGTCGCCTTTTCTCGCTGACAACTTAGAGCCGCCTCTGCGCCGCGCCTTTATCGACTGGTGGTGCAGCCCCGACAATAACCGGGCACCGGGAAGAACTTGTCTAAATGCCTGCGCTAACTTGGCGACTGACCTGCCGTGGCAGCAGGCAACGGTGGCAAACTCAAAGGGTTGTGGAGCCAATATGCGGGTGGCACCCGTGGGACTCGTCAAGAATTTGAACGAAACGACCCGCGCCGCGATCGCTCAGTTCCAGGCAGCTTTGACCCACGGGCACCCCACCGCTCTTGCCGCCTCAGATTTAACTGCTAGAGCGATCGCTGACCTGGTAGCGGGTGGCGATCCCAAAGGGCTACCTTCTCGACTTCGCGCCTATGCTGAGGAGCAACGCTCGATCTACCATGCCAACTGGCTGGGGTTGCTCTGGCAACGTCCCTCTATCAATACACCAGAGGAATTTATCAGTCGTGGCTGGGATGAATGTTTGTCCATCCTTGATCGTCTGGATGCCGCCTTGGCAGAACCGAACCGGGATGCAGACCCCTGTTTAGCAACGGGGGAAGGATGGATCGCAGAAGAAGCCTTTGCCACAGGTCTACTGTGCTTTCTACTGTTTCCTGAAGAGCCAGTAGCGGCGCTCCGGCGTGCGGCACTCACCGCAGGCGATTCAGACTCTATCGCCTGCCTCACGGGTGCTTTCGCCGGAGCCTATTTAGGGATGGCAGCATGGCCCGAAGATTGGGTAAGCCGCATCGAGTACCGCGATCGCTTAGCAACACTGGGCAACCGATGGGATGAGGAAGCAACTTCAGATGCCAGTCGCCCTCAGGTGCCGTTATCGTGAGCGATCGCGATTCACAATAAAGATAGGGGCGATCGCCATGAAGCTCAAATGGTTCAACAGCGATCGCTCGTAAAATGAAAAAGCCCGGTTGACCGCGATAAAACCTATGGTTACTCTTTCTCCTACTCTGCAATCCCGACTCTCGACACCGCTGAAAATTGGCTCTTTTGAAGTCAGAAGCCGGGTTTTACAATCGCCCCTCTCTGGCGTTACCGATATGGTGTTTCGTCGCTTGGTGCGTCGCCATGCACCTGACTCGATGATGTACACCGAGATGGTGAACGCGACGGGACTCCATTACGTGAAGGAACTCCCCAAGATTATGGAGGTAGATCCGAACGAAAGACCGATTAGCATTCAGTTGTTTGACTGTCGCCCCGATTTCTTGGCAGAAGCGGCTGTAATGGCTGTGGAAGAGGGCGCTGATACGGTTGATATCAACATGGGATGCCCGGTCAACAAAATTACCAAAAATGGTGGCGGTTCTTCGTTGTTGCGGCAACCAGAGGTCGCTGAGGCAATTGTCCGGGCGGTCGTGAAGGCGGTGAATGTGCCGGTGACGGTGAAAACCCGCATCGGTTGGACAGATAAGGAAATTAATATTCTGGACTTTGCCAAACGGATGGAAGATGCGGGGGCGCAAATGATTACAGTCCACGGTCGCACCCGTTCCCAAGGTTACACTGGTCCTGCCAAGTGGGAGTGGATTGGGAAAGTGAAGGAAATTCTCTCGATTCCAGTGATTGCCAATGGCGATATGTTTTCCGTGGAAGCGGCGGTGAAGTGTTTGGAACAAACCGGCGCAGATGGGGTGATGTGTTCGCGGGGAACTCTGGGTTATCCCTTTTTAGTGGGAGAAATTGACTATTTCCTAAAAACTGGGCAAGAAAAGACGCCACCAACGCCGATACAACGGTTGGAATGTGCCAAAGAACATCTGCAAGCTTTGTGGGAATATAAAGGCGATCGCGGCATTCGGCAGGCACGAAAACACATGACTTGGTATGCCAAGGGTTTTGCCGGTGCTGCGGAGTTGCGCGGACATCTAGCGGTGATCGAAAACCTTGAGCAGGGGTTGGAGACGATCGATCGGGCGATTGAACGACTGGCTAATTCTACTTGGCAGGAGGTTGAACAAGAGGAGTTAGCATTGGTGGAAGTTTGAACCACTCTAGGCGCAGAGGGCGCGAAGGAGAACAAGGCAAGGAAAGCGATCGCCTAGAATAGACGCCATCTACCTGCATTGTTTGCTGTCATGAGCAACTCCTCACACACTTCGAGTCCCCGTCCCCGCTATCAGACCCTTCGAGAACTTGGGCGCAATCGCGCCGGGGGTCGCATCACTTATCTGGCAAAGGATAACGTCACAGAACAGTCAGTCATCCTGAAGCGATTTCTATTTGCCCAAGTTGGGTCTGAATGGTCGGGTTTTAAAGCTTACGAGCGCGAGATTCAAGTCTTGCGAGGACTCGATCATCCGGGAATTCCCCGTTATCTCGATTCTTTTGAAACCCCATCTGGCTTTTGTATGGTGCAGGAGCATAAAGACGCCCTGCCTTTATCCTCTCCGCGCAGTTTTGACCCGGATGACATCCAGAAAATTGCTGCTTCTGTCCTAGAAATTCTTGTTTATTTACAAAATCGGATTCCATCTGTAATTCATCGGGATATTAAACCTGAAAATATCCTCGTAGACGAACAACTAAATGTTTATCTGGTGGATTTTGGCTTAGCTCGAATTGGCAGTGGGGAAATGGCAATGAGCAGCGTCGCCGCCGGGACATTTGGGTTTATGGCACCCGAACAGATATACAACCGCCAGCTAAACGAAGCGACAGATTTATATGGTTTAGGCGCAACACTCATTTGCTTATTAACTGGGACAAAATCAACGGCAATTGACACCTTATTTGATGAAGATGGTCGCCTTAATTTCAAGCCGCTGCTTCCCAAGCTGAGCCTGCGTTTTGTGGATTGGCTCTCAAAAATGGTCGAACCCAAAGCAAAAGACCGTTTCCCTAATGCTACGGCTGCTTTGGAAGCTCTCAAGCCGATTTATGTTAATCGTTTACCGGAAGTTAAATTTAGCCAACTGGCTCTGGAATTAAAAACAACACAACTAGGCGAAAAATTAACTCAAACCGTTAGGGTTAATAATTCCGTGCCAGACACTTTGCTAGAAGGGACTTGGGAAGTAGCCCCCCACGACAGCGATCCGCGCTATTCCAATTCTCATGCTTGGATTTCCTTTGAACCAGCCACATTTAAGGGTAATCATGCTGATTGCAAAATCACCGTGAATACAAATAAGTTGATGGCAGATAAAACCTATAGTCGTCAGATTTTATTACACACCAATTCTTCCCCAGAAACTTACCCGCTCACGATTACAGTTCGCACAACTCTGCTTGAAACTCCAAAGCCGCCTTATATTTCAATGGCTTTGCTATTAGGAATTGCTTTAGCAATGACTGGATTTTGGACAGGTGCGATCGCTTGGATGGTCGCAATTCTATTCAAATTTACCTCTTGGACATCTGTAGCAATTTTTGAAGTTGGAGTAATCGCGGTATTTTTGGCTTGGTTTAGCGCCGGAACTCTACTGGCAGCAGTTGGCATCAGAACTGTGCTAGGCATAAAGATTGCAGCTTGGTTGACCACTGTGACAATGTTAGTTGTTTTGTTGTCATCAGGGTTCTTACCGGCGGCGATTACTGCCTTGGGAACCTTGGCAGGTCTAGTAATTGGCTTCCTAAATGGGGCAGTAATTAAAAATTATAAAGAAAGGGGATTTCCTGAAAAGATTGCCATTGGCAGCGCACTTTTAATAACAGGTTTCGGCATGAGCTTAGGGACAGGATTCAATATCGGCTTCTTCAATTTCTTTCTGTTTTTATCCTTACTAGGAACCAGTTTATCCTTAGCTGCTATCATGTATTATCCATATCAACAGCGAGAAAAACTGATGGCTAACTATCGCCATGCAACACAAACTAGGCGTCTGATTAAGCCATAGAAGAGATATTGAGGTAAAGAGCGGAATAAAAAGGGCGAGCGCTCTTTTTATTTCGCTTGATTATGCATTCAACGGGCTTTCCCTAAGGCGATCGCTATCGAACCAGATATTACAAAAATTGCCCCTACGACTCCTAAAACAGTGAGGCGTTCTGGGGCAATTAGGGTTGGTAAAAACCTTGAAACTGCTGATACAGAGATTAAAGTGACAATGGGAGTTGTTGCTAAGACTGCACTTACTCGCGATGCTTCCCAGTGTTCCAAAGATTCAGCAAAAGCACCGTAAGCGATGATGGTATTCAAAGCACAGAAAAGCAGCATTCCTAAATGTAAAGGATTCAGCGTCAGAATGGGTTGAGGTGCCGCAAATGGGCTAAACAAAATCGCACAGCCTCCATAAATCAGCAGCATAATATTTGAAGACGGTAATTTTTGCAAAAGCTGCTTCTGAGCTAAAGCATAAATCGCCCAGGTTACTGCTGCAAAAAAGATTAATCCGCAGCCGATTAAATATTTGCCTTGTGCTGTAATTAAGTTGGCTAATTGTTCGTGAAAGAACAGCGCAAAACCTAAGGTGAGGACGCTTAAGCCCGCCCATTGACGCAGGGTATAACGTTCTTTGAAAACAACCAATCCTCCTAAACCCATTAAAACTGGAGCGAGTTGAATGAGAACTTGGGCGTTAGCGGGTGAAGTTTGGTGTAAACCTTGTAGGAAAAGAATGTAATTAGCTGCTAAAAATAAGATAGCGATCGCTAACAACCCCAGCGGCATTGAGCGCAATTTTTCGACAGGTGGTAGTTGCTTGCGTGCGGCTAAATAAATGGCTAGCAGCCCAAAGGATACCAAAAAGCGAAACCAAGTGACGGTGTAAACATCGAGTACCTGTAGCGTTACCGTCAAGGCAATGGGCAGAATTCCCCACAAAAATACAGTTACAAGCGATAAGGCTAGCCCTAATCGCCATCTACCGGAACTAGCGTGAAGTGGCATTGGTATATTCTGATAAAAAGGGAAAAGGAGCGATACGTTTTGTGCCGCACGCTCCTACAATCTTTCCTTTGTGTGTTTGCTGTTGACATCTAATCTTCGACGATTTCCAGCAGTTCGGCTTCACTCAGTTGGGTGATTCCCAACGCTTCAGCCTTTTCTAACTTGGAACCCGCATCTTCCCCTACCAGTAAGTAGTCGGTTTTAGCGCTAACGGAACCCGTGACTTTACCACCGGCTTTTTCAATCAACGCTTTCGCCTCGTCGCGCTTGAGAGTCGGCAATGTGCCAGTAATCACAAAGGTTTTGCCTTGTAGGGGCGAGGGAACGCTTCTACTTTCTGTGGATGGGGCTTCTATGTCACCGGCGAGTTGCAAACCCGATGCTTTCAGTCTGTCAATTAACGCCTGATTCGCCGGGACTTGAAACCAGTCGTAAACAGCGTGGGCAATTTCTGGGCCAATGCCGTACACTGCTTCAATATTCGCTGCGGATGCCGTAGCGAGTTGCTCAACGGTGGTGAATTTTTGAGTTAAAGTTTGGGCATTGACACTGCCGACGTGACGAATCCCCAAACCGTATAATACCCGCGACCAAGGCTGAGTTTTTGAGTGCGCGATCGCATCCACCAATTTCTGGGCTAACTTCTTACCCATCCGTTCCAAAGTTCCCAACCTATCAGCGGTTAAATCGTATAAATCTGCAACCGAATTCACCACTCCTTTATCCACCAACTGGTGCATTAATTTTTCGCCCATGCCGTTAATATCCAGTGCATTACGGCTTGCCCAGTGAACCAGCGCCCCTTTGAGAATGGCGGGACAAGAAGCATTCACGCAGCGCGTTACCGCCTCATCAACAGGTTTTACCACTGGCTGATTGCACACCGGGCAACAGGTGGGCATTTGGAAGGGTTGAGTTCCCTCTGGGCGGAGTTCTGGCAGTACGCGCACCACTTCGGGAATGATTTCCCCGGCTTTGTGGATAATCACCGTATCGCCAATCCGAATATCAAGCGATCGCACATAATCAATATTGTGCAATGTGGCTCTTTGTACAGTTGTCCCAGCTAATTGCACTGGCTGCAACTCTGCCAACGGCGTCAGCGCCCCCGTTCGCCCCACATTGATAGAAATATTTTCCACTCGCGTTGGTGCCTCTTCCGCCGCGTATTTCAGCGCCACTGCCCAACGGGGAAACTTTTGCGTAAATCCCAACTGTTCCTGAAGCGGAATCGAATTGAGCTTCACGACGACCCCATCGGTCATATAGGGTAGATTTAATCGCCCCGTATTCCACTCGTCATAATAATCCCGAACATCTTCTAAAGACTGGCAAAGCTTGCGATTGGGATTCACCTTAAATCCCATTTGTTGCAGCAATTCCAACGATTCCCACTGAGTTCGGGCAACCTCGGCATCATGCTTCCCAGGAATTTGCAACGTATAGGCAAAGAAATCTAGCCGCCGCTTTGCCACAATCCGAGAGTCTAATTGCCGCAAGGTTCCCGCCGCTGCATTGCGAGGATTGGCAAATAACTGCTCGCCAGCTTGCTGCCGTTCCTGATTAATTTGCTTAAACACATCTAAGCCTAAAAACGCCTCGCCGCGAACTTCTACGTGAGTGGGAGGGCTTTCTAAATTCAATCGCAAGGGAATAGCGCGAATTGTCCGCACATTCTGAGTAATATCTTCCCCCGCGATGCCATCCCCCCGCGTCGTCCCTCTCACCAAAATGCCATTTTCATAGGTGAGAGCGATCGCAGAACCATCAATTTTCAACTCCGCGACATATTCAAAAGCATTGAGTTCGGGGACTTGTCGCCGCCAGCGTTCCTGCCATTTGGCAAATTCCTGAATATTAAAGGCATTTTCCAAACTATAGAGAGGGATATTGTGCCGCACCGAGGAAAACTGAGTTGCCGGTTTCTCACCCACGCGCTGAGTGATGCTGTCCGGTGTTACCAGTTCTGGATACTGGGCTTCTAAGTCTTGCAGTTCCCGATACAGCCGGTCATAGATGGCATCCTCCATGATGGGAGCATCCTGGACATAGTAGGCATAACTAGCTTTGTCCAACAACTGTCGCAGTTCCTGTACCCGCTGCTTGACTGCCTGTGTCACTTCCACAGCATCCATCCCTACTTAAAACTCTATCTGTTTCCGCTTTTAGTCTAACTGCCATCACCAGATATAGAACGGCTCTCAATGGATTTCAACACAACCGGAACCTTGCCCCCAGCTCCCTCTCCGCTTTTCGAGAGCCAAGGTGGTTTCATACAGTCACAGAAAATATCGAGGCATTGCGACATTTAGTAGGGGCATAAACACGCCCCTACTAAGTGAAAGAGGAGAGGGAATTTATTGTTGAAAGAATTTTAGAGCGCGATCGCTTAGCCTTATCTGACGCGAAACCTCTCACTTCGTATCAGCAGGCGATTTTTGTATTTAAACTTCATATTTCTGGTTTGCGGAGTTTATCCAAATCAGGTTGAAGTATTCCAATAACAATCCTTTTAGTAGGAATCATGACTAAGCAAAATTACGAATTTTCCTTACAGCGATTCCCGCTAAATCCGCAAAATCCACAATGCCATTTGTGGATGTATCGATAACAATCACAAGCAGTAATAATCTAAGGAAAAATTTAAATGTCTGAAAGAAGACCAAATCGTATAGTTCCTATTATTGTTGGCACTGCCGTTGTAGTAGCGGGAGGCATCGGTACTTATCTTTACTTGAAGGGTGCTTTTAGCGATGCAACCAGCCCTCTTGCAAGTGCCAAAGTAGTGCCAGATGAAGCATTAATGGCGGGTTTTGTCTCCACCGATCCGAAAAACTGGGCGCAATTGCAACAGTTTGGGACTCCGGAAGCCCAAAAATTGGTTGATAAAGGGCTGAAGGATTTCAACAAAGAGATGTTGACTGAATCCAACATCAATTATGAAAAAGATGTTAAGCCTTGGCTGGGTAGCGTGATGTTTGCCGTTCTGCCATCACCGACTGTAAAACCGGCACAAGCGACACCCCCCAAATCGTCACCGGAAGTCCGGATGTTGATGGTGGTTGGCGTCAAAGACAAAGTAAGTGCTTTAAGTTTTGCAAATAAGCTGAAAGCCAAGAAAGCTGGAACCAAACAAATAGATTACAAAGGCATCACGATAGAGGAAACCACAGATAAAAGTGGCAAAACCTACACGGCTTTGTTAGACAGTCATTTAGTGATGTCTGATGAAAAAGAAGCGGTGCAACTCGCCATTGATACCTTTAAAGGACAACCTTCATTTGCTAGCAAAGCAGGTGCAGCCAGCCTTCTGACTAAGGGTGTAGACGTACAAAACTCTATCGCTCAATTCTATATCCCCGATTATGCGGGGACGGTGCAGCAAGCACTGGCAAACAATCCGAATACGCCCCCGCTTCCTCCAGAAACCCTAAAGCAGTTAAAGGCTGTGCAGTCAGTGGTGATGGGTGTTGGGATTGATAATGCCGGTGTGAGAATGAAGGCGATCGCAAAGGTAGATCCCTCGGTGATGAAAGTTCAGTACAAAGCTTCTCCCGGCAAAGTCGCATCTCAACTTCCGGCTGAGACAATTGCCCTCATTGCTGGAAATGGAATCAGCCAAACTTGGGCAACAGTTGTCGAACAATCCAAAGCCGATCCCCAAGTCCAGCAAGGGTTTGACATAGCAAGACAGCAACTCAAACTCGTCAATCTTGACCTGGATAAAGATATCTTCGGATGGATGGATGGGGAATTTGCTCTGGCGGCGATTCCATCGACCAAGGGAATCTTAGCACCCGTTGGATTTGGTGGAGCTTTGGTATTTCAAACCAGCGATCGCAAAACGGCTGAAGCCACTTTCAACAAATTGGATGCGATCGCTAAAGGAAACTCAATCACCGTAGCGCCTAGAAAAATTCAGGGTAAAACCGTTACCGAATGGCAAATGCCGCAACAAGGCGCTTTCTTAGGGCATGGTTGGATAGATGAAAACACGATGTATGTGGCGATTGGTGGTCCCATCGCCGATGTCATGGCAAACAAGCCCAGCCAGCCTTTGGACAATAGCACATCTTTTAAAACGGTCACGGGGTCTTTGCAGAAGCCAAACGCAGGCTATTTTTACCTCGACATGGACAAAACCATGTCTTTAGTGAATCGCCAACTACCTCCAGCACAAAAGAGTTCCATCACGCCTGAAACCACTGCAATTCTGAATTCCATGCATGGTATTGGTTTGACGGTTACTCAACCAGACGCATCAACGGGTCAAGTTGAGGTGTTACTTGCACTCAAGCCTAAAACGGGCAAATAGGAAGTCGCTGGGAATAAGTAATTGGTAATATTCTTGAAGGGTGGGCATTGCCCACCCTTCAAGCTTTGGTGGGATAAAAGCTCATCCTACTGAGACATTTTTATTCAGAATTGGAAATGGGTCACAAGGTCATTTGTTACTTACGATTACCCATTACCCATTACCCATTACCCATTACCTTATGACTACCACAGTAAATACTGAACTCGGATTATCTTCACGCTTGGTAAACGGATTGCTAGCGATTAAGCCATTAGCCAATCTAGCCAAGCAGCAAGCGCGTTCAATGATGATCAAACGCGCCGAGAAGATTGGAGTGCCTTGGAGAAAGCAAGTACAGACGTTTTCACAATACGACTGGGAAAGTCATCTGGCTCAAGTAAAAAACCCCCAACTGACTTACCCAGAATATTACCTGCGAGCGTTCCATGCCTACGACAGCGGTAACTTAAGCTGGGAAGCCGCTTGGGAAGTAGAAGTTGCGGCTTATGCTGTTCACGCCGGAATTTGGCCTGATGCGGGGGCGCAAGGAGATGCCAGATTGCGCCAGAGTTATCTTGATATTCTCAAAAATGAAATCGCTACTCAACCACAAGATATTTTAGATTTGGGATGCAGTGTGGGAATGAGTACGTTTGCCCTCCAAGATACTTATCCCCAAGCAAAGCTGACGGGTTTGGATCTGTCGCCTTATTTTCTAGCAGTTGCCCACTACCAATCCCAACAGCACCAAAAATCGATTTCCTGGGTTCATGCTGCTGCTGAATCCACAGGCTTGCCAGATGCCTCCTTCGATTTAGTTTCTATCTTTTTGATGTGCCACGAGTTGCCTCAGTCAGCAACTATGCAGATTTTCCGCGAAGTGCGGCGCGTACTGCGTCCCGGTGGCTGTTTGGCAATTATGGATATGAATCCTCAATCTGAGATTTATACCAAAATGCCGCCCTACATCTTGACATTGCTCAAGAGTACCGAGCCTTATTTAGATGAGTATTTTGCGTTGGATATTGAACAAGCGCTAGTAGATTCGGGTTTCACTGCGCCGACAATTACCCGCAATACTCATCGTCACCGCACGGTAATTGCAAAAGTGAAGCAGAATTAAAAATTCAACATTAAGAAAGAGTTTCTTTTTCGTTTCGCGCAAAGACGTTAAGAAAAACTTAGCGGCTTTGCGCGACATTATCATCTGTCCAATGTGCAACGCCTGGAAATTCTTCAATTTTTAATTATTCTGCTTCTCCAATTAAAGTGAATGCCCCCCAGTCTTTAGGATTTGGATGTTGCTTCATGGTGCTTAGCATAGCGCTTCGCAGGGCGGCGGCTTTATCGGGTGTTTTTTGAAGATTTTGATAAAATTCTGTCATCAATGAGGCTGTAGGAGCATCTGGCACTTGCCAGAGAGACACAATTACGCTGGGTACACCCGCACTCATTAAGCTGCGAGATAAGCCGATCACACCATCACCAGTGATTCTGCCTCTACCTGTGTCGCAAGCACTCAGGACAACTAATTCGGCATTGAATCTCAAGTCTAGAATTTCTTCAGCGGTGAGTAAGCCGTTATCGTTGCCAGATGGAGCCAACGCGATCGCACTTCCCAATCCTCGAATATCATCTAGTAAACCATGAGTCGCGAGATGAATGATTCGTGCTGTGGGTATTTGTTGCAGAATCGCTGCTTTCGTTGCCTCAGAGCCGGTGAAAGCTTTAGTCTTAAACAGAGGCGCGATCGCTAAAGCTTCTCGTTCTGCACCCGGTAAGCTTGGTAACTGAGTTGGCGGCTCGCCAATTTTTTCAGGAACACTTGGCATTGTGGGATTTCCAACTATCAATACATCTTGATTTGGTACAGAAGTAGAACTTCGCGTTCCTACAAGCTGTTGTTGCTGATTTGTTAAATCCAGTACCTGAATTGAAGGTGCCGTGAGGATAGTATGTTGTTCGATTAAGTATTTGCCAGAAGCATCTTGCAATGCTGGGAAAGGAACTAGAAACAGTTCGCTTTGTGGAATAAAGATAACACGAGCATTTGGGTCTTTTGGGAGCAGGTCAGCAATGGGTTTAATGAGTAGTTCGTGAAGTTCCTTAAAACCTTGTTTTGCTGGACTTCCAGGAACTTTAGCCTCTACACCTAAACCACGACCTCTAACACCAATCGATTCGCGGCTGCTGACAACAAGCTCTTCTAAAGAACTCTTTTTTTGCTGTCGCAAAGACTTAAGGTTGACTTTACGAAAGGCAATTTCGCCGGTTGGTTTAACTACCCAAATATAAATTTCAGATGTTTGGGATTGCGATCTTTTCCCTATAGCATCTATGTCTTCATAGACAATAGAATATTCAACCAAGGTAGCGTTCTGAAGCTTGGCAATCTCTTTGATTTTGTTGATATTCGGTGAGGTAAGCGTAGCTTGAACGGATGCTTCAGATAACCGCGAAGCTAATAGCTCAACAAAGGCTCTTGCTCTCCCCCGTTCAGCAATTTCCAATGCGGCTTCTATTTTATTTTGGGCAAGTAAAACTTGTTGCAAATTGCGATAAGTGCTGACTTGATCTTCAAAAAGTGATACTTTACTAGCATCATTTCTACCTAATCCGGATCGGACAGAGTCTAATACTTCGATTCCATTTTTTAAATATGTTTCGGCTTCCGATAGCTTACCAGCACGCATAAAAGTTAGCCCTAAATTGTTTAAGGCGATAGCTTCCCCTCGTTTATTTTTAATTTCGCGAGAAATTGCGAGATCCTGCTGAAAGTAATTAATCGCTTTATCGTACTCGCCCATAGAATTATAAACGAGTCCCAAATTGCCTATCGCTTTTGCTTCCCCGCGTTTATTATTATTTTGTTTGGCTAAGGCTAAGCTTTGTTGATAGTATTCACTGGCTTGCCGGTAATCTCCCAGATTTTGATAGGAGAGAATTCCCCAAAAATTTAAGATATCTGCTTGCAAATCACGATCGTTGATTTCTTGGGCGATTTTCAAGCTTTGCTGATAAAATTCTTTTGCTTTATCTGTTGTGCCACTTTCTTGATAAATGTTTCCTAAGTTTAGGATTGTTTGGGCATATAATTTCCGTTTTTCTCGAACTTCTAAAGCACTTTGTTGATTACTGGGTTCATCGGTAATTGCTAAGCTCTGCTGATAATAGCGAATTGCTTGTGAAGAATCATTCAAATTTTTATATACAGTGCCTAAATTAGACAGAATACCTGCTTCTGATTGGCGAGCGTTAATTTTTCTGGCAATGGTTAAGCTTTGCTGATAATATTCAATCGCTTCCTGATATCTTGATAAATTGGCATAAATCCCGCCCAAATTATTCAAAATTTCTACTTCAATTGCCGATTCCCCCATTTCCCGCGCCATAACTAAACTTTGTTGATATTTATCAATAGATTGGGAGTATTCAGCGAGGGATTCATGAACATGACCCAGAAGTGCAAGAATTACCTGTTGGCTAGAGCGATCTTTCAGTTCTTGGGCAATGACTAAACCTTGTTGGAAGAACTTTCGAGCTTCAGGGTAGTTGTCCAGCAACTGATAGTAACTTCCGATAGATGTAAGAGCAGCTCCTTCAGCCCTACGTTCTTTGAGTTGCTGAAAAATAGGGAGTGCTTGTTGCCAAGAATCAATCGCTTTCTGATAGTTTCCTATTTGTTGATAAGCAAGAGCCAGCATACCAAGAGCGGCTGCTTCACTTTTATTATTTTTAATTTCCCGTGCAAGAGTTAAACTTTGTTGCAGATACTCGATTGCTTGGGGATGTTGCCCCAGCGCCGAGTACGTACTTCCCAATTGTCTAAGATTCTTCGCTTCTAAGGGACGATCGGCAATCTCTCGCGCGATCGCTAAACTTTGCTGTTGGAAATCAATTGATTGAGAGTACTGTTGCACCCAATAGTAAATACTTGCCAGGTTTGCTAGAGCGGTTCCCTCTCCCTGACGATCTTTGAGTTCTCGATAAATCGTCAATGCCTGTTGTATCGACTGTAAGGCTTTGTCAAGTTGACGGTTATCAATCTGCTGAATACCTTGTTCTAAAAGGCGTTCAGCTTCTGCTTTGCGGGATTCTGAAGTTTGCGCCAACACCTGTGTTATGGAAGGCGCGTTCAAAGGCGCTGAAATGGTAGCTAGGAAGGCGATAAGCGCGAAGATTCCGAGTTGAGGGCGCATAGCTGAAGGAAGATGTTGATTGAGTGCAGCTTACAGTCTTAGCCCAGACTGATAGGGAGTGTCCAGTGGCGCAGGGGAAAGAAAACGCAGATCGCTCTCGGTACACATTCCCGTTAAGATTATCCAGTAAATTGTCCGATAATGGCTTGCGTCTTGAGTAATTGCGCGATCGCTGTATGTTGCTGAAACTCAAAGGTGTCTAGTAATACTTGTAACTAGAGCTTTCCGTCTAATTACTGAACAGCCATAAAAAAAGCCCGCTTCAGCGGACTTTATTGGTGCGTTCGGATAGATGCGTTCGGCGATGTTTAGCCCAACATCTACAGAGGAAAGCTAATAGGCGAAAGTTATCTGAGTAGTGCCAGTGTAGGACGGATACTCAATCAAGCCTTTTTAAATTTATTTTGGCGACGGCGCAAAATCTCTGCGATTGGGAGAATACCAAACGCCAGTAGGGTTGTGGGTTCGGGAACGTCTTGGCTGCGATCGCCAGCGATCCGGTTGCGAACTGCAACGGCGGTATCTGGAAAGTCGCTAAAGACACCATCAATCCCTAATTTAAAGAATTGTTCGTACTCCAGCTCTGGGTTGCCGTTGTAGTCTGGAGCGAGGAAGAAGTCTTCACTGCGGAAAGTGTAGGCATGAACCAGCAAACCCGCCGCATGGGCGTCACTAATTAGGGATGTGGGTTGTAACAATGGCTTGTCAGCATCGCTAATGACCCCATCCCCATTGAGATCGTCAGGTTGACCATCGCCATTTTGATCGACCGTCTCAGCCGGAATAATCAGACGTTTCCAAGGGCCAATTCCGCTTGCATATTGCGCGATCGCATTCAATCCTGAAGAAGTTATGAGATCGCCATAGGTGCGAGAATCACCACTGACAACAAAATCATACGGCTTGGCGGTACTTGCATCAAACAACTGAACTAGCGGCAAATTCGTCAGTGTTTTGAGAAATTTCAGGTTTGCAACTTCAAAGGATTGAATGAAAACCGCATCATCCGCATCGGTGTAACCGTTCTCGCTGAGGATTTTTACCAAAGGTTCCTCTAACGATAATCCGATGGAATCAAAGTAGGTGGGATGCTTCGTTTCCGGATAAATACCAATCGTGCGACCTTTTTCGGCACTCTTTTTCTTGGCTAGGTCGATAACTTCTTGCAAAGTCGGAATTTCATACAAACCATCAAATTTGACCGATCCGGGGCGCAATTCAGGGATACGCTCTTTCGCCCGGAGAGTCTTGATTTCAGCCAAGGTAAAATCTTCGGTAAACCAGCCGGTGACTGGTTTTCCATCAATTGTTTTGGTTGTCTTGCGGTTAGCAAATTCTGGGCGATTTGCAACGTCTGTCGTTCCAGAAATTTCATTTTCATGGCGAGCAATTAGAACGCCGTCTTTTGTCGAAACTAAGTCAGGTTCAATAAAATCAGCGCCCATCTCAATTGCCAGCTCATAGGCTGCTAACGTATGTTCGGGACGGTAGCCGCTAGCGCCCCGATGTCCAATCACAATTGGAGGGGCACCCGTCAAAGTTGCTGCTGCTGCTTCACCCACTGGAAAAACTGCCAAAGCTGCTGTTGTTAATAAAGCTAGCTTAAAAACGCGCCACATATTGCTTTCCTCACCAATCGGCTCAAGCTTGGTTGATATGAAATTCATCAGTAAATGTACTTAAGTAAATGTACGGTGCCGAGATTAAGCTTGAGCATTAGGCTGGGTAAAGCTAAGTATAAATACCATTTAAAGATTGATTAAAAGAGCAGAGATATAGCATTTGCGCTTGGATAGAATCTGCGATCCCACCCTTTCTCGCTCTGCTTTTTCTCAAGTTGACGCCAATGGGCATAAACACGCCCCTCAAGCCAGCACTTTTTTGAGAGCGCAAGTAGACACAACGCTAAGTGAAGCTTGAAAATCATCGCGCCTGAAGTGACAAAGCATCTGGGTGTTCGCTACAAATTTGGATACCCCGCGCGTCGCTCTGCTTAGAAGAGAAGTCCACCCAGTCTGAAGGCGTTAACCTAAAGAAATAACCTCCTTAGCCCTGATTCTCGGCTATACTTCGGAGTCTTACAGGTCAATCTCACCATGAAGTTGCAGACTTATTTCGATTCAGAAAATAACGGTCACAAATCCTTTGAACTGCCCGGTGCCCGTCCCCACTACAACCCAGATCGACCCGGACAAGTCGAGCATATTTTCCTGGATTTAGCCCTGGATATTCCTAATGAAACCGTCGGAGGTACTTGCGCCATTACCTTACTGCCGGTGCGGAGTGGGATTGACCGTTTAACCTTAGATGCCGTCAACCTAAATATTCAGTCAGTGCAGGTTGACGAAATACCGCAAAGCTTTGACTATGACGGCGAACAACTGCACATCCAGATGCAGACACCTACTCAGGTGGGAAAAACGATCGAGATAGCGATCGCCTACTCGGTGGAGAAACCCCAGCGCGGTATCTACTTTATTTCCCCCAACAAACACTATCCCGATAAACCCGTTCAAGTTTGGACGCAGGGAGAAGATGAGGATTCCCGCTTCTGGTTCCCCTGCTTTGACTATCCCGGACAGTTAGCCACTTCAGAAATTCGGGTCAAAGTTCCCAAACTCCTAGTCGCCATCTCCAACGGATTGCTCATCAAAACCGAGGAAGATAACCACTACAAAACTTATCACTGGTTGCAAGAGCAAGTTCATCCCACCTACCTGATGACGCTCGCAGTGGGTGACTTTGCCGAAATTCAAGATGAATGGAACGACAAGCCTGTCACCTACTATGTGGAGAAGGGCAGAGAAGAAGATGCCCGCCGTAGTATGGGCAAAACGCCGGAAATGATTGAATTTTTCAGTGAAAAATTTGGTTATCCCTACCCCTATCCCAAATACGCCCAAGTGTGCGTCGATGACTTCATCTTCGGTGGAATGGAGAACACCTCCACCACGCTGCTAACCGACCGCTGCTTGCTGGATAAACGGGCATCTTTAGATAATCGCACCACAGAAAGCTTAGTCGCTCACGAACTCGCCCACCAGTGGTTTGGAGATTTAGTCGTCATCAAGCACTGGTCTCATGCTTGGATTAAAGAAGGGATGGCTTCTTACTCAGAAGTGCTGTGGACACACCAAGAGTATGGTTTGCAAGATGCAGCATATTACCTGCTCAATGAAGCTCGCAGCTACCTTGTAGAAGACAGCAGCCGTTACCGTCGCCCGATTGTCACTCATGTCTATCGTGAGGCGATTGAACTGTATGACCGCCACCTCTATGAAAAAGGTGCTTGTGTCTATCACATGATTCGGGCGGAGTTGGGAGACGAGCTATTTTTTAAAGCCATCCACACCTTTGTTCAGGACAACGCCCATAAAACAGTTGAAACTGTTGACCTGCTACGGGCAATTGAAAAAGCGACGGGTCGCAACTTACTATTTTTATTTGATCAGTACGTTTATCGCGGCGGTCATCCAGATTTCAAAGTTGCTTATTCCTGGGATACTGATAGCAAGTTGGCTAAAGTTACCGTTACTCAAACTCAAGCCACCAGCGATACTAACGGCAGTCGTAGCGATTTATTTGACCTAAAAATTCCCATTGCTTTTGGCTATGTCTCAGGAAATTCCCCCAGCGAGAATAATGTAGAGACGTCAGCTTCCTCGTCTGAACAATCCTCCACCGTCAATTTCAAAACTTTCGCAGTCAGGGTTCACGAACGGGAACAAAGCTTTTACTTCCCCCTTGAAGAGAAACCCCATTTTATTAGCTTTGACATCGGGAATAATTTCCTAAAAACGGTGTCCTTAGAGTATCCAGTTCAGGAACTCAAAGCCCAACTGCAATCCGATCCCGATCCCGTCTCTCGCATCTATGCGGCTGAGGCGTTGGCGAAAAAAGGCGGATTGAAGGTCGTAAAAGCGCTTTCTTTCGCCCTGAAAAACGATTCTTTCTGGGGCGTCCGGGCGGAAGTTGCTAAACAGTTGGCAGAAGTTAAACTCGATCAAGCGTTTGACGGTCTAGTTGCGGGTCTAAAAGATAAAGAAGCCTTAGTGCGTCGTGCAGTGGTGCAAGCATTGGGAACGATCAAAACCCATGACAGCTATAAAGCACTGAAACCATTAGTAGAAGATGGCGACCCTAGCTATTATGTGGAGTCCGCAGCGGTTAATGCGATTGGCGGAATTGGGGCGGCAAATCTGGACGAAAAGCCCAAAGAAGAGAAAGTGTTGAAGCTGCTGCAAACAGTACTCAAAGAAAAGGCGGGTTGGAATGAGGTTGTGAGAACTGGCGCGATCGCTGGTTTGTCTCAACTCAAAACTTCGCCCCAAGCGCTGGATCTGATTCTGGAATACACCGCCCAAGGCGTTCCCCAAGCGTTGCGTCTAGCTGCCATTCGCGCTTTGGGAACCATTTCAACGGGTCAGAATAATGTCAACTTGGAACGAATTCTCGAACAACTTGCAGAACTCTCCAAAGAGACATTTTTCTTAACCCAAGTATCAGTCGCGATCGCACTAGGGCAAATGGAGACTCCCAAAGCGATTGGGATTTTGCGAAGTCTTGCCGACCAAACCCCCGATGGACGAGTCCGTCGCATCGCTGAGGAAGCGGTTGAGCGGGTGCAAAAAAATGTTGGATCGGATCAAGCGATCAAGCAACTGCGAGACGAACTCGACCTGATCAAGAAGCAAAACCAGGAACTCAAAAGCCGCTTGGAAAACCTAGAAGCTAAGTCCAGCACCTCAGGTACCTAAGCAATTGCGATCGCATCAACCCGACCTCTCCCCCAATCTCCCCTAACCGGAAAACAAGGATCTCCTTTCCCTGTCACAGTGGAGTTGGGGGAGAGAACCGATAAGTATTGCCTCTCTACACTTTAGTTTGTTCCCTTTGAGGCTCCCCTGCGAGTTGCCGGTTCGATTTACCGCCGGGAATTAGCATTTCCAATCCACGGGCGATTAACGGTAGAAACCCGATAACCAACACTACGCCCAATACGTTGAATATCACCTGAGCATTGGCAATTTGGCGGGCAACATCAGCCCCCCCAGAAATCCACTGGGCAAGGCTTGCTAATTGAGCCGCAAATAAGATCCCCACGACTGCGGTTATCACATTGAAAATCACATGAAAGACACCCGTCCGCACAGCTTCGCGCGATCGCCCAATCGTCGCTACCAACGTGTCAGCACAGGTGCCAACTTCCGCACCCAGCATCAAGGCGATGCCTGCGGGCAATGAGATCAAGCCAGAAGCTGCCAGCGTAATGACAATGGCTACTGTGGCGGAAGAGGATTGAATCAAGACGGTAAACAGCGCCCCAACTAAGGCACCCAGCAGCGGATTTTCCCCTAAGGTTTTCATCCAATCAATAAAGGGTTGGTAGTCCCGGAACGGTTTCATCGCCTCGTCAATCGTGTCTAGACCGAAGAAGAGCAAGCCTATCCCCAATAAAATTAAACCGATGTTCTTCCAGCGGTCTGTCTTGCCCAAAAAATGCAACAAGAAACCAAGGAACAAGGCTATCGGTGCATATTCGTTAATCTTAAAAGCGATCAGTTCAGCGCCGATGGTCGTTCCGATGTTGGAACCTAGAACCACGCCGAGAGACTGGACGAACGTCAACAACCCAGCACTCACCATCGCGATCGTCATGATGATCGTGACCGACGATGAATCTAATATGGTTGTTGCCACCGTGCCAGTTGCCACTGCGGCAAAGCGATTGCTGGTGAACTTATCGATGAGATTTTTTGCGCGATCGCCGGCGATCGCTTCGAGTCCCTCAGCAAGCCGGGTCACACCATATAAAAACAGCACCAGACCCGCCAGCACACCCATGACAATTTTGAAAATATCGATCTTTCCTTTCGTTTCTCCTTCAGACGAGGCACTCTCAGCCTTGTCACTTTTTCCCTTTTCTTCGCCTTCAGCGGAAGCAGGATTCTGCTGTGCCGCATCAGTTCCAGCCGGAGACTGAGCATTGACACTAACTTCTAACGCGGGTGCGTTAAATAAGTGGAAATTATTTCCTGATAGGGAAGGACTAACAATCAAAGCTGTAACTACAAGGCTCAAACCCAACAACTTAAGTATTTTTTTCTTTGAATTTTTTGAAAACAACATGAATGACCCCTCAAAACAATGGCTAGATAAGTTCTCAATCACAGCTGAGGACGAAGTAAACGCTCATGGCAGAGCAAAGCCATAGCACTCGTCATGCTGACCTAAACCAAATTGATACTGATAAAACTCGCTATCGGACTGGCGCTGCGCTTTGACTACCTTGCCCAGCGTCTAGACTCAAAACAGCATTTTCGAGCTGCTGGGTAGACACTAAAGATTTTCGATGTCTCTCCCCTACGGTGCTTACCTCTTCAGAGAGAGATTCACGGCTCTAGTACACTATTTATTCGTAATTTAAAATATACTTAAGATTATTTTAATTTATTCCTTAAGAATAATTAGTCGCTGCTGGTTTTGCTGGTAGGAGACTTTAGCAGTTTTGTCATGGAACCTTGACAGAGAAAAAATAGCAAGTGAGGGAACTGTTTGCTCTCCTAAAGCAGATGGGCGATCCCCGCAAGTGTCTGTAGTTTTGTATACTATAGTTAATAAAACGTTAAAAACCTGGTAAAAATCAATGAGTAAAGTTACGAAAGAATGCGGTCGAAATCCCTGGAAATTAATGTTATTCGATTGATTAGGTTAAATAGTGGCTTGAATACTCCCAGAAGCCGCTAATGGCGAATTAAGTTAGGTTAAAAGAGGCAAGCACAAGCGTGAATCGGTACTCCCTCATCCAGTCTCGGCGCTACGATCCCGAAGCGATCGCCCAGTACTTCCGCTATCGTCCCTGGCGAGTTCTCTGGCGAGCCATCAAAATTATCTGGTTATTTGCAGGGTTTGTTCTTGGCTTAAAGTGGGACGATTGGCTGAACCAGGACTGGAAGAATCGAGAGAAACGCGCCACTCAACTGCGGGAAATCCTCACTCGCCTGGGTCCAACCTTTATTAAAGTCGGTCAAGCTCTCTCCACAAGACCCGACTTAGTGCGGAAAGACTTTTTAGAAGAACTCATCAAATTACAAGACCAACTGCCGCCATTTGATAATGCGATCGCATTCAATATCATTGAAACCGAGCTAGAACGCTCAGTAGAAGAGATATATAGAGAAATATCCCCAGAACCACTTGCTGCCGCCAGTCTGGGTCAAGTTTATCGAGCGCGTCTTCACACCGGCGAAGAAGTCGCCGTCAAGGTGCAACGCCCCAACTTGCTACCAACCATCACCCTCGACCTTTACTTGATGCGATGGATGGCGGCTTGGTTGAGTCCTTGGCTTCCCCTAAATTTAGGGCATAACCTGACTCTGATCGTCGATGAATTCGGTTACAAGTTATTTGAAGAAATTGACTACCTCAACGAAGGACGAAACGCCGAAAAGTTTGCCACTAATTTCCGCGATGACCCCAGCGTTAAAGTCCCAGCCATCTACTGGCGCTACACCAACACTCGCGTCCTGACTCTAGAGTGGATTGACGGCTTCAAACTGAACGATACCGAGCGCATTAAAGCAGCCGATTTGGAAACCGATACCTTGATCGAGATTGGCGTCACCGCCGGTCTACGACAGCTATTGGAATACGGCTTTTTCCATGCTGATCCCCATCCAGGTAACCTGTTTGCCCTGCCAGATGGTCGTATGGCTTATATAGACTTTGGCATGATGGATCAGATGGAGGAGGATACCAAAGAAACCCTCGTCAGTGCCGTTGTTCACCTAATTAACAAAGACTATATTGAGTTAGCCAAAGACTTTGTTAAGCTAGGCTTTTTGACGCCAGAAACGGATATTGTTCCGATCATTCCGGCACTAGAAAGTGTGCTAGGAGATGTCATCGGCGAAAGTGTACAAGACTTTAACTTTAAGACAATTACAGACAAGTTCTCGGAACTGATGTATGACTATCCGTTCCGAATTCCGGCGAAGTTTGCCTTAATTATTCGTTCCCTGGTGACACAAGAGGGATTAGCTCTCAGCTTGAATCCCAATTTCAAAATTGTCGAAGTTGCCTATCCCTACGTAGCGCGGCGTTTGCTGACTGGCGAATCTCCAGAAATGCGACGGCGATTGATTGAAGTCTTGTTCAAAGACGGCAAATTCCAATGGCAGCGGTTAGAGAACATGATTGCGATCGCTCGCTCAGATGATAACTTCGATCTATTGCCTACGGCTCAACTAGGATTACAGTTTCTCCTCTCTGAAGAAGGACAATTTCTGCGACGCCAAGTGCTAATCGCTTTGACAGAAGATGACCGACTTCATACCGAAGAAGTGCGACGTCTATGGAATCTAGTGAAAGATGACCTGAAGCCGTCACGGTTGTTTAATGTAGCCCTCGGAGCCTTGACGGAACTCTCCACTGAAGGAGTCGCCGCACTATTACCTTCTTTTGCCACACTTGCTGCCTTGCAGGAGAGAGAATAAAGTGTTGGGTCTTAGGGAATCGGTAATGAGTAATTGGTAATTGGCGCGGTGTGCAACTTTCTGTATTTCTCCCTCCATCTCATGGGGGGATTGGGGGAGCTGACAAAATTTGCTTGACATTTCGATCGCCCCAACCCCTGATAAATTAGAGGCTGAGAAAAAGTTGCACATAGCGGTAATTGGTAAATCTTCCATTACCGATTCCCCGTTGCCCATTTACCCGTTACCTATTAGGAGTTTTTAGTGTACTATTTCCCAGATCCGCCGTATTTTTTACTTGTTTTCGGTTTGTTTGCTGGAATAACCTGTGGTCTTGCTTTTGAAGCCACCCTCAAACAGCAAGTACGGGAATGGTCAAAGAACCGCTCTACCCGGACTTTGGCTCAGATGCAAGGGATACAATTACAGTTGCCATTCTTGGGAATTTGTGGCGGAATCTGTCTGTTTCTAGTAGCTGGATTAGAGATTTTTGGCTTTCCTGGATGGCTGTCTTTTGGGACTTCGATGCCACTCACTCTATTTATTGGCATGTTAGTTTGGTCGCAACTCAAAAGCCTTTTAGGTCAGCTAGAACGCGGTGGCTCTCGCGCACTTGATTTAGATGCTTGGGAATAAGCGATTAGCGATTCGCTTTGCTATTTAAAAGAGAGAGGGTAAGCAACTGCTTACCCTCTCTCTTTTAGATTAAATAGCAATGATTATTTGGAACCGATATTAGTAGACATCCGCGAAGTCCCAACCATCAACATAGCCCAAAGGCCCTGGCGTCGCCCCAGGAACAACAACTTTATACCACTTGTTGCTCCATTGGTTTTGGTCTGGATGGAAGTCTAGAGTTGTGCCAGTGGGTAAAGTTTTAATAATGCGACCCGAACATGGCGATGACCGAACATTTAACGGCCCTTTTGTTACGCGAACCTTTCCAGGAGCGAGAGGATTAACGATCATCCATCCTTGAGCGCGATTGCTATCACAAGCATTGGTAGAATTAAATCCGTAAGTTACGCGAATCCAAGTATAACCATTGCCTTGCTGAGTACCTCCGCTAGGATCGTTGAGAACATCAGCTCCGGGTCTAGCGACCCGCAGGATACGGCAGCTGGTACTGGGACAAGAGCGAATGTTCACGGTACTCAGGACGTTATAAACCCGACCATCATCCGTCGCCGTGCCAGCGATACCTGCACCGAGAGCATTTGCCGTACCAACCCTAGCTTTTATCGCTTCGCGGGCTGTCTGAGCTTCCGTAACACCGCCCGCTTGTTCTGGTGCGACAGTTCTGGGAGCAAATTTGTTACCATCTTGAGAAGGTTCAGCTAAATTTTTGGGGACGGACAAACCTACTGCAAGGGCTAGTAGCGTAACCGTTGTGGCACATCCACCAATTACTTTAAGAGATCCAAGGCGCATAGTAGTTCTTTTCCTTTAAATCAGTCTGTGAAGGTCGTTTTCCTTCCGCATGTTATTAAACACAATGATGCAAACTGATTTTTCGGACTTGCCTACAATCAAAAATTCCATATCTATCTCAAGATATATTTAAGAGTCAATAGGGAACTTTTTGAGCCTAATTTTTATCTTTATTCCAATTTTCCAGCTCTAGAAAAAGGCGATCGCTTTTATAACTGAAAGCGATCGCCTTTGTGATTTAAAGCGGGAAAAAATTCAACAGCTTGCCGGTGTGAAGATAGCGGCTTCGATACGATTCAGGGCTTTTTCCAGATCGTCGTTCATGATTTGAATATCGAATTCACTCGCCGCAGCAATTTCGGCTTCGGCACGGTTAAGCCGTCGCGCGATCGCTACCTCTGAATCTTGCCCGCGTCCTCGGATTCGATTTTCTAGTTCGCTGACGGAAGGCGGTAGGATAAAAATCTGTAGGGCGCTTGGGAAATTTTGTCTGATCTGCCGCGCCCCTTCTAGTTCAATTTCTAATATCACCCACTGACCCTGCTGGATTTGCTCCTCCACTTGTCGTCGTAGGGTGCCATAACAGTTACCAGCAAACTCAGCCCACTCCAGTAATTCACCAGCTTCCAGCATTTGCTCAAACTGGTTGCGGCTAACAAAATAATAGTGTTTTCCCTCAATTTCGCCGGGACGAGGGGCGCGAGTCGTCGCGGATACAGAATAATACAGTTCCGGATGACGCTGCAAGAGCGATCGCAGCAAAGTACCTTTGCCTACGCCACTCGGCCCAGTCAAAACAATCAGCCTGCCAGTTTTCATGCTCCTGTCACCCGTGAAAATGCCTATTGCCTTAATTGTTGCTGGCATTCACGTCTTTGCCAATCACAAAGCGATGAGCAACGGTTTCAGGCTGAATGGCGGAGAGAATGATGTGGCTGGAATCGGTAATAATTACCGCGCGAGTGCGACGCCCATAGGTTGCATCAATCAACTGCCCTCTATCTCTGGCGTCGGTGATAATCCGTTTAATGGGCGCAGATTCTGGACTGACAATGGCAACCACTCGGTTTGCAGACACGATGTTACCAAAACCGATATTGATTAACTGAATGTCCATAAAAAACTAGCGGCATAACCGCCTAAAAAGCTTATTTAAGTCTAGTTCCCATGTTATCTACAAAATTTTTGACTTACAAGCCTAAAATCCACAAAAACTCGCGTTTTTAAGGGATCGCTGCTTTTTTTTCCCTTTTACCTCTATTATCTATTCCGAAAGGCAGAGGCAGGTTTGACAGTTGCGTTAACATTCAACTGCACAAATTCAACTTAATTCATTTCTCTTGGCGCTGGTTGTGAAATAGATATCCAGCATGACTGGAACAGCTTGAGGGACGCGATCGCTTCACGATTGTCCGTGGAATCGCTCTTCGTTCACAGGGTGGGAAGTATTTCTTTGTATGCCCATAAAAATCAAATTCTACCAGAGGATGGATGGTTGCAACTATTTACGAGATTTTACATAGAGCGCTTATCCGTAGAATTACAATTAATCCGCTTTTTCACCATTTCCATAAAAACAACTACCGTGTTTTTATGGAAACAAAGATTTTTTGACATCCCAAACTATCGAAAACAAAATACTTTTATCTAGGTTTTTCCATAACTTCAAAATATAAACCACAGCGATAAAGTTTCCGTAAAATAGGCTACTTTTAGTAGCGGTCATTGGCATGAGTAATTTATGCTAAAAAAGTAGCGCCAACCAAAGCACGGCAAGCGGGGAAGTAAAGAAAAATCCTGATATACCGTGCTTCACTTACCCAAACCAGGGAATAAAAAAATGGCTATTCGTAAAACACTTATTGGATTATTCGTTGCCACTTTAGGGATATTATCGACTGCCACCCACGCAAAAGCAATTTCTTTAAGTTATCTAGAAACTGACCAAGCCTTTAAAGATTTAAATGTAGATTTATTGTTTGTTGCGGAGGGCCGGATTGGCAGTATCAATAACAGCACTTACGAACTCGATCTGCACGATGATACTGGCAGCACTAATTTTACAGTACAGAAACAACAGGAATTAACAGGTTCAAATTACTGGCAAAGCGGAAGAGTGGATGCTCTCACTCTGGCTTACGACGCACTCACAAAGATCGTTACTTATAAAGTTGGAAACCAAACTTTAGCTTACGATTACACATCGAAATTTACCCAAGGCGTCACAGATATCTTTGTCCGCACTAGAGCAAATAACACGAATAGCAGCATGACGGTCAAAGACTTATTGCTGAAAGATGCGTCGGGTATGAAGTCCATCGCCGAAACTTCTAGCGTTTCATGTACCTTGAGTCCTAATTGCACAACCTGGTACAAGGATGCCAATGGCAATATTTTTGAGGATGTGAAGGGGGGAGTGCAATATCTTCGGATCGGCGATGTATCGGGGAGTTTCAGCCTTACAGGGAATTCAATTATGAGTTGGACGGGAAAAATCCCTACCCAATCCAATCTCGCCTACCAAATCAAAGTTGGGACGACCGATGACTGGAAAAACCAACAGAGCGTTCCAGAACCCAGCGCGACGCTAGGATTGACCTTGGGCGCGATCGCACTCGGCTTAAAAACTCGTCGCCGTCGCCAATCTGTCTAAGCCAATGTGTCTCAACAGAAACGGGTGATACTCATTAACGCACAAAGCTCCTTTAAAATAGCTTTGTGCGTTTTTTTGTCGGAAGTAGCCTGAAACTGAGAGGATAGAAAGAGACCGCTCCTCGAAATCTTTACAAAAAATACCGATCGCGCGTGCAACTCGTTGACTTTACTACCTTAACTGCCGCTTGTTCTGAGCTGCGTGCTGAGTGGATACCGGCGCGGCTGGAACAAGTTTATCAGCGCGATCGCTTTACAATTTCCATAGCCCTGCGAACCCTGAAGCGGCGGAGTTGGCTGACAGTTTCTTGGCATCCGCAAGCAGCGCGTGTTTGCATTGGCGATCCACCCCCCCGCACGCCAGATACATTTACCTTCAGCGACCAGTTACGACATCAGTTGGGGGGCTTTGCCTTGGTGGCGATAGAAGCGAGTAGCGCTGACGCGAATACACCTTCAGCGATCGCACCTTGGGAACGAGTGATAGATTTACAATTTGCCAGACGGCCTGGAGATCCGGCTATCTGGCACCTGTACGTTGAAATCATGGGCAAATACAGTAACGTCATCCTTACAGGTGCAGACAACCTGATTGTCACCGCCGCCCATCAAGTCAACGCCCAACAATCTAGCGTCCGTACCATCCTGACCGGACAGCCCTACGAATCTCCACCCGCCCTCACTGCAACCATCCCGACTTTAAGCGAATCTCAAGAACGCTGGCAAGAACGGCTGAGTTTAATTCCCGCAGCACTGCGGCGTCAGATGCTGAAAAATTACCGGGGTTTGAGTCCAGCGCTGGTTGTCTCAATGGTACAAGCCGCTGGTCTAGATCCAGAGCAATCGACCGATACCCTCACACAATCTGACTGGGACGCATTATTTCTCCGATGGCAAGAATGGCTGCAAGCAATTCTGAAAAGCCAATCCTCTCAGTCTTCTATCCCCTCGCCTAC
The DNA here is from genome assembly GCF_039961915.1 of Trichocoleus sp. DQ-A2. Taxonomy (NCBI): domain Bacteria; kingdom Bacillati; phylum Cyanobacteriota; class Cyanophyceae; order Leptolyngbyales; family Trichocoleusaceae; genus Trichocoleus; species Trichocoleus sp. DQ-A2. The sequence continues at coordinate 60,250 of NZ_JAMPKD010000005.1, read as the reverse complement.
GACACTCGTGACGCATAAGGAGACTGGGGCAGTTTTTCATCCCGGCTGGACACCTGAAGGATACAACGTCTTGGGCTGGGGCATTGTTAAGCCTGCTGAATCAATCCAAGAATTACTCAACCGCTACTACACCGATCGGCTCAATCAACAAGAATTTAACCAGATTCATCATCAGTTGAGCCAGAAACTCAACAACGTTCTGGAAAAATTACGCTTGAAGGCGTCTACTTTTACGGAACGCTTGCAGCAATCCGATCAAGCAGACCAATATCGGCAACAGGCAGATTTGCTGATGGCTTACCTTCAGAACTGGGAACCAGGGATGAAGTCAATTGACCTCAATGATTTTGACACCGACAAACCTGTCACAATTCCCCTCGACCCTGAAAAAAATGCCGTCCAAAATGCCCAATCCCTCTACAAGCGGCATCAGAAGCTGAAACGCGCTCGCTCAGCCGTTGAACCGTTACTTAACGAGGTGCAAACGGAAATAGACTACTTGGAGCAAGTGGAAGCTAGCCTAACTCAGCTGGATTCTTACGATGACCCAGAAGATTTACAAACGCTTTTAGAAATCCGCGATGAGCTGATACAGCAGCAGTATCTACAAGATCCGGACAACCGCATCCGTAGGGACGAGGAGGGAAGCCACCCTTATCGTTACCAAACACCCAGCGGCTTTGAGTTATTGATTGGGCGCAATAACCGCCAGAACGACCAGCTAACCTTTCGGATGGCTGGAGACTATGACCTCTGGTTTCACACGCAGGAAATTCCAGGAAGTCATGGATTGCTGCGTGTCGCTCCGGGTTCTGTCCCAGAAGAAGCCGATTTGCAATTTGCCGCCGATTTAATTTCCTATTACAGCCGCGCCAGACAAAGCGATCGCGTGCCAGTTGTCTACACGGAACCCAAGCACGTCTACAAACCCAAGGGTGCTAAACCGGGAATCGCTATTTATAAGCAGGAGCGCATTATCTGGGGGAGTCCTCAAACAGGAATCAACTATCTAAGGTAAGAAGTTTACAAAAAAATGTAAATATTTCTTTCAAAAAATGTGTATTTCCTGTTACAGTAAATATTAAAGAAATCTTACGGCTGGCGGATGGGAACGCGCAGCTCTGGATTTCCTCGGATTAACGACAACAAAAATAAAGATTTTGTTCAACCAGCTGCCACATCAGCTGGTTTTTTTTCAGCGGTGACTAGTCATTAGTCATATCGCAAGGCCTTCCCTTCAGATCCCTGACTTAGAGAAGTCGGGGATCTCGCCTTTAAGAATCCTTTAGGACTGAATCTGATTGAATATCCCCAGTTAAGAGGAACGCTACCCCGCAAGCAAAGCGTGGCGTTCTGCCAATCACGAATGACTAATGACTAATGGCGCTTCACTAGAATGTAAACGTGGTGCGGATAGTGCCGATCACAATATCATCGTTACGATTATTGTGGTCGGGAGCAGTAAGCCAGATAACCCCAGGTGTGATGGCGATATTGTCTGTCAATTGATACTGATAGAACGCTTCAATGTGCAGTGAAGTATCGTCATTGTCTCCCACTGGCGGGGTGGGGATGCCTGCTGCGGTTAATGCGGCGACTGCGCCGGGATTGATATCGATGGTTGAGTTAGTGACTTTCGGCTCCATCCCAACGATAATGCCAGCCAAGTTGCCTTGTTTACCCAAATCTGGGAAGGCTAAGGTGACAGCCCAGTTCCAGATGTCAACTTTGCCACGCTCAATGAGTCCGCCTAAAGTGGAGAGGTTGCGCGTGTTGGTGTAGCCAACCCAGCCACCCAAAACAAAGCGATCGCTCAGTTGCCAAGATAACTCTACCCCATAAGAATTGCTGATCACGGGGAGATTGGTGCTGAACCCTAAGTTAGTTAAACCCCCGCCGACTGAACTACCGTCAATATCGGTATCGAAGAAGCGGGCAAGTCCGCCCTGGAAATTTGCGAGATTGCTACCAGTGCCGGTGTCATTGTTGTTGTAGGAATGAATGTACGTCAAGCCCAGCTTCAAGCGATCGCTTGGCTTGATCAATAGCTGTGCCAAGGCACCATAAGGGCCATTGAACAAACCACCATCTTCTTCCGGGTTAGCGGCGTCCCCTGCTAAATAGCCTAAGCTGAGTTCAAAGCGATCGCCCAACTGCTGCCTTAGTCCAACTCCAGCACCTTCTGCTAGGTAATAAATCGGCGGGCGCGTTCCAAAAGTAGAGAGTGCCCCAGTTGTACCATCACCGTCGAGGAAGTTGACGGTATCGGTAAAGTCATCCGCCGCACCTGCATTTGCCGCAACTACCACTTCTGTTCTCTCACCGATGGGGAAAGCGTAAAGAAACGCATCCACGAAAACATTACTGTCGGTATCACCTGAGAAAAACAGGTTGCCTTCTGGTGTCAAAGTGCGTTCGGTAAGAGAACCGAGTCCTTCCGCTTGCAGTCGTGTTCTCAGCACATCTTTCCCGGTGAAGCTGGTTTCAAAATTCAGACGGGTCCGATGACCAAAAATCGCTACATCGTCGATCTCATCGCCAGTCGCATCTTCTCCCTTGAAAATCCCTGCCAGCGCAAAGATCGCTTCTCCCTGTAATTTGGTGGTGGTGGAAAATTGATGGCTTTCCAGAAAAGCGGTGCGATCTTCTAAATTATCAACGCGCGTCCGCAATGTCGCCAATTCCGCGCCAAATTCATCAATCAGTCGCTGTAATGTAGTTAAATCCGCTTTGGTGACGAAATCTGCCGAACTGGCGGCAATCAATTTCTCGATTTGTTGCAGACAAGCATTCAAACCGGCGGCAAATTCATACCGGCTGAGTGCCCGGTTGCCGCGAAAGGTGCCATCGGGATATCCTGCAATACAACCGTAACGTTCGACAAGCGATCGCAACGCTTCATACGCCCAATCTGTCGGTTCTACGTCTTGCAGTTGGGAAACATTCGTGACTTGTTCTAGAGAACTATCCAGAGAACTATCCGCGCCCTCTGGATTGGTATAAACATCGATTTGTTCTAAAACATCGGCATCAGCCGTCACTGATGTTGGGGTGGTAGCTGGGATTTGGGCTAAATCCGTCACTGTTGACTGATTTGGCGCGATCGCCTCTGATGCGGGTGTTTCTACCTTGACAGCAGATGTCTCGTCCAGCTTGATCTCAGAAGTGGTAATTAGGGCAGCTGCGACGGCTACCGAGTTTGATTCCAATTCTTCATTTTTTTGATGTAACGCTTGAGATTCCTCTTGATCCTCCTTGATTGGGAGAGTGGGAGCGATCGCATCCTCGATTGCGTTCTCCTTAACTTCCATCACCGCCGGGGTTTCCGTTGCGAATGCCCCCGCATCCGTTAACAGCATTGCACCGAACACTGCTGGGCTTACCAGCAGCGCATTCCACAGGTTTTTAAATTTCATTTCTCACTCCTGACACCCTTTCAAGATTCTCCGCAGCGACTGACTGCTCTACAGTTTGCTAAAGACAATTTATTGACAATTTTGCTGAATTTTGCTTATAAATTGCCTTTTTCCAATGAAAAGCATCCGTTGCTGCTGAGAAATTTTGCTTTTAAACACTTAAGAGACAAGATTTCTCCAACTTTTACAATCCCCCCTGATGGCATTTACCAGTCAAAACTCAACTATCGGCAGCAATATCATACTAAAATGAGAATTATTCTCATAATATTAAAACAAGACTCATTCTCAAAAAAAGTAGATTGACACTTCCACCGTCAATCAGGAGATAAACCGTGACGTGCCTTAGAATCCGACATTATTCGAGCAAGCTTGCCCTACCTTTATTACTGCTGCCAGTGTTCGCTGCTGGGTGTACCTCATCAAATACTTCTGTCCCATCCCCACAGCAGAGTGCTTCACCGCAGTCGCCAGTAGCAGCGCAGAATCCGAAGTCTCCACGGGTAGTGGCAACGTTTTTGCCGATTTATTGGTTTACCAAGGCAGTTGCGGGTAACAAAGCGCAGGTAGAAATTTTAGTGTCACCAGGCTCGGAAGTGCATGAGTATCAAGCGACACCCGCAAACGTACAAGCGATCGCCCAAGCAGATGTGCTGGTAAAAAATGGCTTCGGCTTGGAAGAATTTCTTCAAGAAACTATCAAAAATTCTGGAAACGCTCAGATTAAAGAAATTGATAGTAGTAAAAGCATTAACGCCTTAGAAGACGCCTCACCCGTGGTGAATGGTCAAGCAGCTAGCCACGAAGACCACAACCACGAGGGAGAAGCCGGTGCAAAGGCAGAAGAACACGACCATGCAGAAGGTAATCCTCACGTTTGGCTCGATCCAGTCCGAGCAAAACAGCAAGTAGAGAATATTCGGGATGGTTTAATTGCAGCCAATCCTGAGAACAAAGCGACTTATCAAGCAAACGCCACCGCCTACATTCAGCAACTGGAGGCGCTAGACAAAGAATTTCAGCAGCGTCTGCAACCCTATCGCGGTTGTACTTATGTCACTTTCCACGATGCCTATCCTTACATTGCTCAGCGCTACCAGCTTCAACAAGTTGCAGTAGTTCAGATTCCCGAAGATAACCTTTCGCCTGCTGACATCCAAAAGGCGGTTGGGGCAGTGAAAAAGTACAATGTTAAAGCCCTACTTGGCGAACCAGGAACTGACAATAAATTGCTTGAAAGTCTCTCTACCGACTTGAAATTAACCCTGAGAACCATCGATCCTCTGGAAAATGGCCCCCTGACTCCGGAGCATTATTTCACCGCGATGAAGCAAAATCTGCAAACCCTGGAAGCTGCCTGCAAGTAGACGTGAGAAACTCTGACGCCCCTATCCCATCGCCAATTCTGAAAGTTGACGGCTTAACTGTATATCTAGGCAGCTATCTGGCGCTTCGGGATGTCTCTTTTGAATTGCTACCCGGAACTGATACAGCAGTAGTTGGCCCGAATGGTGCGGGTAAAAGTACGCTGGTGCAAGCAATTCTGGGATTAATTCCGCGAAGTGCCGGAAAAGTAGAAATTTTTGACCGTCCAGTTGAACGTTTGGGGCATTGGTGTCACTGGTTAGGCTATATGCCGCAAAATTTTATCTTTGACCGGAGTTTTCCAATTTCTGTCGCCGAAATGGTGGGGTTGGGATGGGCGAAGAAAAATCAGGAGTCAGGAAAACTCACGGCTCAAAACTTTTTGTCATTCTGGCGGAAAGATGAAAAGAAATCAGAAGCGATCGCTTCTGCCTTGAAACGGGTAGACGCTTATCACCTGCGCCGTCAATCCATCGGTACTCTGAGTGGTGGGCAACTCAAGCGTGTTTTGTTGGCTTATTGTCTAGTCATGCCTCGTCAACTTCTAGTCCTGGATGAAGCGTTTGCCGGTGTGGATGTGCAAGGTGCAGCAGATTTTTATGCTTTGCTGAATGAACTCAAACGCGAGCAAAATTGGACGGTGTTGCAAGTTTCCCACGATATTGATATGGTCAGTCACCACTGCGATCGCGTTCTCTGCCTCAATCAAACGGTAGTCTGCACTGGCACCCCGGAAATTGCCCTTTCCCCCCAAAACCTGCTAGCCACTTATGGCCCAAGTTTCAGTCGCTATCATCATCACCACTAAAAAGAATCAAAATGCTAGGAGTTTTTAATATTTAATTGGCTTCATCCAAATGTTCTGCAACAGAGCGATAGAGGTCTAAAACGTGATTATCTTGAAGGCTATAGAAGACCTTGCGCCCACGCTTGCGGTAGCTAACCAGTCGTAGGGCACGTAAGGCTCTCAACTGATGGGAAACCGCTGACTCGCTCATTGCCAGCGCTCCTGCCAAGTCACACACACACAGTTCTTTGAGTGCCAAAACTGATAGAATCCGCAGGCGATTGGCGTCTCCTAAGAGACTAAAGAACTCCGCCATTCGCTGAGACTTCTCAGTGCTGAGAATCTGAGTTTGCAATTGGTGAACGTTATCTATGTCAAGCGGGTGTGGCGGATTACAATTTAAAGTTTCTGTCTTCTGAAGGTCGCTATTTACAGCTTCATCAGATGAAAGTTGCACTGACATTTCTCAAGCTATAGGTAGATACTCTTATCGTAACTGATTCGCTGACGTGGATGGAAAGCTCATGACTCTCCTAGATTGGTCGATCTCATTTCATTTTCACTGGCTAGCGATCGCGGATAGCGCTAACTTAATCACCTTGTTGCAGTTTCCCTTCATGCAACGAGCGATCGCAGGTGGCGTCCTGATGGGACTCCTAGGCGGCTTTCTCGGCAGTTTTGTGACTTTGCGCCAGTTATCTTTTTTCAGCCACGCCGTTGGTCACGCAGCTTTAGTCGGGCTAGTGATGGGAGTCTTATTGCAGCTAAATCCCACCTGGATGCTACTACCCTTTACAGTAATTTTTGGTTTAGCGGTTCTCTACTTGATTGACCAAACCAATCTCGCCAGCGACAACATCCTCAGCATTGTGCTATCCGGTGCCTTAGCAATTGGCGTCATCCTCAGCAGTTTTATCCAGGGATACCGAGGCAACCTCTTAGGCGCTCTATTTGGCGATATTCTCGCAATTAATAACACCGACTTGGTGCTGGTTTTCCTATTGCTTGTGGGCAGCGGTATCTTCTTACTGTCAACGCTGCGAGAGCAAATCTTATTGACGCTTAACCCCGATGTAGCAAAGGTTCAGGGTGTTCCAGTTCAGCTCTATCGCTACTTATTTGTTGTACTGCTGTCCCTGGCAGTTGCCGTTTCTATCAAAGCCGTAGGCATCTTACTCGTCAATGCCTTTTTAGTGATTCCCGCTTCTACTGCCAAGTTGTTGAGTCACCAATTTATCTACTTTCTCTGGCTCTCCGTTTTCTTGGGAGCGATGAGTAGCGTTGCTGGAATGATTGTATCCGGTCTTTTTAACTTTGCTTCTGGCCCTAGTATTGTTCTCGTCCAGTTTTTGCTGTTTCTAGCCGTTCTTGGCTGGGCAAAGCTGAATCTGCAAACTAGCTGAGACAAGTAAGGTTAGCGGGTTGTGGATTAGCCGGTTGAAGGTTAGCCAGTTTATGAGAACTTTCCACTGCTGTAAACCTTCAACCTTCAACTCTTGTAAGCTTTCAACCTTCAGTTAGCCGCAGTTACAGCCGTGATGGGAGCAGCCTTGTCCAGATTCGTGACCATTGGCACAAGCTTCCCCGCAGTAGTATTTACCACCTTTTTCCACCGCTTCGCTGATGGAAACAACGCACAGGCAAGATTCACAGGCACATTTCATCGAAGTTACGGTAGTCATCGCTTTGTCCTAGTCAACTCTTCATTTACTATAACATCTGAACAGATATTCAGATATTGATTCTTTTCAGGAATCGTCATAGAAATAGCGATACAGAGATAGCGATCGCCCTTGCTGGAACTGCGATCTCTGACAAAAAACAAAAATATTACCGAATCTGCCACTAGGGGCTTGTCAACACTGTCTAACTTTGTTAATTTAATAAAGCACCAAAAAAAGTGCGCCGGGATAGCTCAGTTGGTAGAGCAGAGGACTGAAAATCCTCGTGTCCGGAGTTCAAATCTCCGTCCTGGCATTTTCTAAAACATAGATTCAGCACAAATTTTAGCTGATTGTCACTGCTACATTCTTATCGGGATTATGTAGAGTCTACATAAATCCTGATTAATAATAAATAGCTATATAGCGATAAATTAAGGAATTTAGATTCACGGCAACCCGCTTTTCTGCTGGATTGGCTTTGTTCTGCTCTTTCTGGTTTATTCGAGAGGTCTATGCAGTACGTACCGGATTGCGTAGTGATATTGCCGGAGAGCGTGCGATCGCGCTTAACAGACAAAATAAAATCCCTCTGCCAGTAGTACAATCTGGAAATCCGGGATTAGTGGCTCTCCAAGAGCGCGTGAAAGCAGCGCCTCTTGGTTAGAGTTGGCTTAACTCTAATATCCACGCAATCGGGCTTGCCAAAACCACTTGGTTTTGGCAAGCCCGATTAATTTACGCGAACTTTTGAAACCCGCGCAAGTGGATTTAGGCAAATTTCACTCGCACTTGTTACGACAGCGCAATATTATAATTTCTGTTTAGTTTTTAAGACTTCTATGTAAGCGATGGGAAGAACCACAGGCCAGAAAACTGTTGCGACCGTCAAAGTGATAAAAGAGGAAAATCTTTCTTCCGTATTCCAACTGCGATCGCGCTTAAACAATTCTAGCCAGAGGGTAAACAAAGTAGCAGCTATCAACAGGTAAATCACTTCTATACAGATCATAAGTTTATCCGGAGTCCTTTATCTCTCTCTATTGAGCATTCCCATACCAGAGATCGAGAATTTTTATTGCTTAACAAAACTTAGCAATAAGGCATTTTCTCCCCTTCTCAGAGGCAAAGCCTGTTATGCCAACAACAGGAGCAAGTTATGTCGAAAATTTATAATTCAAGGATCTAGTAACGAACCATCAAGGTTGTTGCTAAAGTTAATTTTTGCTTTGCTAGGTCGCTCTATTACTTATCAACGCTTGCTTTGCCATTTACGCAAGCAATTCGGAGATTACACACGTTCCCTCCAACCGTAGGAAATAGAAAGCGCAACAAGCAACAGTGCGTTAGTCCGGAAATCTATAAAAATTGAGCGCTTCAACAAAAGCCCCGTACAGCCATTAGCTCAAGTACAACCGTTAAGCTAAAGGTAAGAAAAAACGAAACGTACTACCCTTTCCCAGTTCACTTTCTACTTCAATCTGACCGCCTTGCAATTCGAGCAACCGGGAGGAAATCGCTAAACCGATACCGGTTCCTCTAGAATTTTGGCTTCGAGACTGTTCAGCCCGCCAAAATCGCTCAAAGATATGGGGCAAATCTTCTGGTGCAATTCCTTGACCCGTATCTACTACCGCAATCCAGAGGCGTTTTGGCTCAGTCCAAGCTTTGACCGTAATCGAACCAGCACTGGTATATAGCAGCGCATTTCCCAACAAATTGACCAGAACCTGCTCCACACGGTCAATATCAGCTAAGACCGGGGGCATCTGGGGCGGACAATCTAAGCGCAGCACCGGGCCATCTTCCAGCACCTGGTCAGAAAATTTTTCCAACAGGGACTCTAATAAAGGTCGTAGATTAACTGGCTGGAGATTAATTGGTAAATACCCTGCCTCTGCCTTAGAGAGTTCCTGCAAATCGTTGACTAACCGTTCTAGCCGGATTGTTTCCCTCACCAAGCGCTGGTAAATCTCTGGCGATGGTTCAATCCTGCTATCAGCCATCTCCTCCAGGTATCCGCGAATTACAGTTAGGGGCGTTCGGAGTTCATGGGTCAGGTCGCTAATCAGTTCTCGCCGCCGCTGTTCCACACCTTCAAGACTAGACGCCATGCGGTTAAAACTAGAACCCAGGCGGTTGAGTTCGGGAATTTCACTTTTTGGTAGTCGCTCATCTAGATGCCCAGCAGCAAACTTGCGGGTAATTTGTTCCATCTGGGTCAAAGGCTGGGTAATTCGGCGAGATACCCAGTAACTCAAGCCACCAGCAGCTGTAGCACCCGCGATAAATGACAAGAACGTGCTGCGACTCCAGGCTGTTTCAAACCCTCTCACCAGCTGCCTGCGAGCATAGCGTACCTGTATGCCGCTGACCTCGATTTGTTCGAGTTGGACGATAAAGAAGCGGGGAGAAGACAGTTTACTGATAACGAGTAGACTACCCACTCCTACCATCATTACTAAGAGATGGGAAAGAAACAAGCGCGATCGCAGTCCCATTTTATTCCGGGGCATTTTATAGAGGTGAATCTTCAAACTTATAGCCCACACCAACTACTGTCTTAATAAAGGTAGGATTCGCTGGGTCTGGTTCAATTTTTTTCCGCAACCGAGCCACATGAGTATCCACCACCCGTTCATCGCCAAAAAAATCGTTCCCCCAAAGCTTCTCAATGAGTTGCGTTCGGTTCCAGACGCGACTGGGATGACTGATAAACGTTGTTAAGAGATTAAATTCTAAGGTAGTCAAATCAAGTGCTTCCCAAGGATGGGGACTCAGTTGACGAGAGGCAGAGTGCTGCTCTACATCAACCGTGAAATGCTGAGTGCGATAAACCTGATGTTGTCCGCCTTGACGCAGGCTACGCCGCAGTAACGCCCGAACTCTGGCAACCAGTTCTCTAGGGCTGAACGGCTTGACAAGGTAATCATCCGCACCCGTAGAAAGACCGATTACCCGGTCAATTTCTTCCCCTCTAGCCGTTAGCATCAAAATATAGGGATCTTTGGCTCCCGGTTTCTGCCGTATTCTGGCACACACTTCCAGCCCATCCAAACCCGGTAACATCAAGTCGAGAATGATTAAATCTGGTTGTTGCTCCTGAAAAACTTGTAGCGCTCTCAGACCATCGCGACTCAGATGACAGGAAAACCCCTCTTTTTCTAAAGTTATTTGGATGAGTTTAGCAATTTCCGGTTCATCCTCAACAATCAAAATATCCATATTGCTCAAGAAACATATAAAGATAAAAAAAAATTCTTTCTATGTCATTTTAAATTCATCCATCTGGTGCAGAACCAGCAAATAATTCTGCAAGGATTGGATTCAGTGATGATAAACTATGAAACCTTAACTTACTCAATCCTAAGCTAAGTAATGTTAAACCAGTTCCTTCTGAGATTCTCAATACTTCGATAGTTCTAATGGTAATTCGGGGCTTTGATAGGCTCCAATCGATCGCGCTTCTTTCTCGTGCGAATACACCAAACTCAGACTCAGCAAGGATTTTAGCCTATCATTTTGTAACTCGCTAGAGTTCAAGCCGCTGTAGTGCAAATGGTGAAAACGCGCTACCGAACGTTAACATAGCCCCAGCGTTGGGCAATCAAAGACAAGGCTTCCGGGAGTTGAGAAGCTTGTAATATTGAGCTAAGCTACTTGGATAAGTTTAATATTTGCTTTAGCTATAGCGGTTACTTTTTGAATATTTGGTTTAGCCACAATGGTTACTTTCAGAACCCTGATAATTAAGAATTAAGGAATTTAATTTTTAATCTTTTGGACGCATTGCCTCTCGACCTAGCATCATCATTCCGGCAACGCCCAAACAGACAAACCAAATATACTGATACCAATATTCCCGCACCTGCTCAACAGGGCTAAGTTCTGGATGCAAGAGATACAGATAAAGCAGCAACAAAACCAGAAAAAGCGCCCCAAATCCCGAAAAAGTCAAACCAATTAGAATACGAGCTGGTTTCAATTCCTCATCGCTGATTTCATCCAAGTCAATCTCTGCCAGTTGGTTGAGAGATTCATCAGCCACCTCGGAAGCATCTTGCAAACTGATTGCCACTGGCGGCGGCAACACCGGCGACAGAGTTGCTAAGGTTTTGCGTCGCAGCAACCCTTCGGTGTCTCGCAGAAACTCCAAAGGTGTTAGCGTCGCAGCTCCGAAGGCGCTTCGCTCTGGTGGTTCAGCAAATTCAGTTGCTTCGGGCATTGAGGTTGCAGTAACTTCTGGTTCAAAATCCATCGCTTATTTCAATCCCTAATCGGAATTATAAACTTATGCCGACGCCTAACATTCTTTTAACCTGAAAGCCTTTGTCATGTCACATCAAATTTGTCAGATTTTGTAGAAACTGCCTCGCGCTGCCAAGCCGCCGAGACAGTTTCTAGGAAACAATCAAAGTGGTGAATTTTCTAAACTTAGACGACAGCGATGCTAGGACTAAAGTAGCCCACCCTACCCTCTAAAAGCCCAATTTTTCCAACACCGGATGAGTTGAGACAATGTGTCTATCCAAACCGAGCTGCTTCGGGCTAATCCCCAGCGCCAGAGAAATTAACTGGGGTAAATGCAGCACTGGCAAACCTAACTTATGCCCGATCGTTTTTTCAACCTCCGGTTGACGAGAGTCGAGATTTAGATGGCACAGGGGACAAGGCGTCACCATACAATCAGCCCCTGCATCGAGGGCTTCTTGAATGTGCGACCCAGCCATCTTGAAAGATTGCGTGGTGGCATAGCTGGAAAGAGGCCATCCGCAACACTGGGTGCGTCCTCGGTAGTAAACTGGCGTCGCCCCTACTGCCCGAAACACATTTTCCATCGATTCGGGTTGGAGAGGGTTGTCATAGGGGATATGAGTTTGGGCGCGGAGCAAATAGCAGCCATAAAATGCCGCACACTTCAACCCAGCTAGTTTGCGGCTAACTCGATTTTGCAACTCCTCTAGTCCATAATCGGCGACTAATGCCCAAAGCAGATGTTTGACTTCTGTACTGCCTTGATAAGGAGAACAGCCTTCTTTCTTCAGTAAGCCATTCACCTGCTCGATATAAGCCGGGTTTGATTGTTGGGAGTCCTTCAAACGCTCATCTACATGACCAATGACGCCCTGGCAGGTACTGCAATGGGTTAACAACGGCAGATTCAGTTCTTCTGCTAGAGCAATATTGCGAGCGTTTACCGTATCTTCTAGCAGTTGAGAATCTTCTTTGTAGGTACCAGAACCACAACAAGCAGCTTTTTTTAGCTCAATCAGTTCGATGCCCAGGGCTTGGGTGAGGGCTGCTGTAGACTGGTAAAGCTCCCGGCAAGCGCCTTGAGCAACGCAGCCGGGAAAGTAAGCATATTTAAGAGTCGGGGATGCCATATTTTGACGAAAGACCAAAGGCAATTCAGAAGGACTGAGAATTTCAGGACTGTTAGCGTAGCGGGGCGTTAGCTCGGACTGAGCAGAGGAATGTCAGGAATCAGGAGGAGCAAAAAATTACTTTTTTCTTTTTTTCACTCAGTCCGCACTTTCACGCCTCTACGCTAACAGTTCTCAGCACTCCCTTTACCCCTATCATCGCTTGTCCATCCCATACTGGGGGCAACTGGTGACATTCGTTTAAGTTTCAATAGAACAGTGCCACTTGGAGAAGCGACTATCTATCGCTTTTGTTGTCCCCTCTTTCAGATAAGATGAAGAGATGCTTAGAACCGTATAACCCTAAGAACATAGCTTGAGGGAATGGGTAGAGGATCAATATGAGCCAAGAGGAAATTTTTGCAAGAGTCAAGAAGATTGTGGCGGAACAACTGGAGGTTGCACCCGACGAAGTCACGCCACAAGCTAACTTTGCTAACGATCTGGGAGCGGATTCCCTCGATACGGTTGAACTCGTAATGGCATTGGAAGAAGAGTTTGATATCGAAATTCCAGACGAGGCAGCTGAGCAAATTGCCACCGTTCAAGCCGTTGTGGACTACATCAGTGGCAAAGTGGCGGCTTCGGCATAAATAATCGTGCTGAATGCTGTAGGGGCGGGTAAAGAAGAATTTTCTTCGGGCGCGTTAATTAAAACTAATTAAAACTCGGTGCAAAACTCGCCCACAGGGAAGTCCTAAGTTGAAAATAACAATAGATACTTAGTTCTGAGTCTTCTTTCCTCGGTCCTATTACTGTTTTGCGTTTTGGGTGCAAAACCCATCTATTACTGGCATAATGACAAATTTTGAACGGAAGCGCGTTGTTGTAACAGGTCTCGGCGCGATTACACCGATAGGCAACACTTTGACAGATTATTGGTCAGGGTTGTTGAGCGGCACAAATGGCATTGGTCCGATTACATTGTTCGATCCTTCCCGGCATGATTGTCGCATCGCTGGTGAAGTCAAGGGATTTGACCCCCACACATACCTGGAGCGTAAGGAAGCAAAGCGGATGGATCGCTTTGCTCAATTTGCGGTAGCTGCGAGCAAGCAGGCGATCGCAGACTCTCAATTTGTCATTAATGAGCTGAACGCAGAACAAGTCGGCGTCATCATTGGCAGCGGGGTGGGCGGTCTTAAAGTGTTGGAAGACCAGCAAGAAATCTACTTGAGTCGTGGTCCCGACCGCTGTAGCCCGTTTATGATTCCCATGATGATTGCCAACATGGCAGCGGGTTTAACGGCAATCCACACGGGTGCCAAAGGGCCAAACTCTTGCCCGGTGACAGCCTGTGCCTCTGGCTCTAACGCGGTGGGAGATGCCTTTCGCCTGATTCAAGGGGGATATGCCCAAGCGATGATTTGTGGTGGCAGCGAAGCCGCCGTGACACCTTTATCGTTGGCTGGATTTTCTTCAGCACGGGCACTTTCGACGCGCAATGACGACCCGGCTCATGCTTGTCGTCCTTTTGATCGCGATCGCGATGGCTTTGTCATGGGTGAAGGCGCTGGCATTTTAGTGTTGGAAGAACTGGAACACGCCTTGAGCCGTGGCGCTCGGATTTATGCAGAAATTGTTGGCTACGGCATGACTTGTGATGCCTACCATATGACTGCACCCGTTCCAGGTGGTGAAGGAGCTAGTAGAGCCATGCAGCTAGCTTTGAAAGATGCAGGATTGGCTCCCGATCGAGTTAGCTACGTCAATGCTCATGGAACCAGCACACCAGCCAACGATGTGACTGAGACAGCAGCGATCAAAAAAGCTTTAGGTGAGAGTGTTGCCTACAAAGTGGCGGTTAGCTCCACCAAATCGATGACGGGGCACCTGCTAGGGGGTTCTGGCGGGATTGAAGCAGTTGCTACGGTGATGGCGATCGCCCAAGACCAGATTCCTCCCACCATCAACCTGGAAAACCCCGATCCGGGTTGTGACCTGGATTATGTACCCAACAAAAGTCGCTCTCAAACCGTCGAGGTGGCGCTGTCGAACTCTTTCGGGTTTGGCGGTCACAACGTGACACTCGCATTTAAAAAGTACAGATAGGGGCGATAAAAATATCAGCGGGTCGGGTGAGGGGAAAAAAATTTAATCCTTCACCCTTTATAATTTATCCTGTTTCTCACAAAGTATGGGATCTCCCATTCCGAATCGACATGGGGTAAGCAAGACCACCTATTTCGATGGAATGGCGATCCCTTAATACTGCCCACGACTTGCCCATCCATCCGGCTAATGGGATGATCGGTTAATGGGTGCTTAGGGCGATCCAGAGCATTCAACTTCCCGCTCAGCCAATTAGCGTGCTAAACCGTCGTTAAGTAGAAGAGATTATGGCCGTTGCAACCCAATCACTCGAAGAACTTTGTATTAACTCCGTCCGCTTTCTGGCGATTGACGCCGTAGAGAAGGCAAAATCAGGGCATCCAGGGCTACCGATGGGCGCGGCTCCAATGGCATTTGTGCTTTGGGACCGCTTTATGCGGTATAACCCAAAAAATCCCAAATGGTTCAATCGCGATCGCTTCGTCCTCTCTGCCGGTCACGGCTCCATGTTACAGTACGCCTTACTGTATTTAACTGGTTACGAAGATTTAACGATTGAAGACCTCAAGCAGTTCCGGCAGTGGGAATCGAAAACTCCCGGTCACCCGGAAAACTTCATGACTCGAGGCGTAGAAGTCACTACAGGTCCCCTCGGTCAAGGAATTTCTAACGCTGTAGGCTTAGCAATGGCTGAAGCTCACCTAGCAGCTAAATTTAACAAGCCGGATCATACGATCGTAGACCACTACACTTATGTGATTTTGGGTGATGGTTGCAACCAAGAAGGCGTCTCTGCCGAAGCTTGTTCCCTAGCCGGACACCTGGGGCTGGGCAAACTGATTGCCCTGTACGATGACAACAAAATCACCATCGACGGTCACACCGATTTATCGTTCACCGAAGATGTCGGCAAGCGCTATGAAGCCTACGGCTGGCACGTCCTAACGGTAGAAGACGGCAACACCGACCTAGAGGCAATTCACAAAGCAATTGAAGCCGCTAAAGCTGTTACTGATAAGCCTTCATTAATTAAAGTTGCCACTACGATTGGTTACGGTTCTCCCAATAAAGCCAACACCCACGGCGTACATGGTTCTGCCTTGGGTGGGGATGAAGTGAAAGCAACTCGCGAGCATCTGGGTTGGGAATACGAGCCTTTTGAAGTTCCAGAAGATGCCCTCAACCATTGGCGCAAGGCAATCGAGCGCGGTGCTAAGTATGAGGAAGAGTGGAACAAAAACTGGGAAAATTACAAAGCCAAATATGAAGAGGAAGCTGCTGAATTAGAACGGCTGATTAGCAACAAACTGCCAGAAGGTTGGGACAAAGTTCTCCCCACCTACACCCCAGAAGACAAAGCAGATGCTACCCGCAATCACTCTGGCAAATGCTTGAATTCTCTAGCTGGAATTTTACCCGAACTCTTGGGTGGTTCAGCTGACTTGGCTGGTTCCTGCATGACCTTAATCAAGAGTTCTGGCGACTTCCTCAAAGGTCACTACGAAAATCGCAACCTGCGCTTTGGCGTCCGCGAACACGGTATGGGAGCGATTTGTAATGGCATTGCCCTGCACGGCACAGGTTTGATTCCCTATGGAGCAACCTTCTTAGTCTTTGCTGACTATATGCGGGCAGCGATTCGTCTCTCAGCTCTCTCCCATGCGGGCGTGATCTGGGTAATGACCCACGACTCAATCCAGTTAGGTGAAGATGGCCCTACTCACCAACCTGTGGAAACGATTGCCTCCCTGCGGGCTATTCCCCAGCTAACGGTAATGCGTCCTGCTGATGGAAACGAAACCTCTGGTTGTTATAAAGTGGCGATTGAGGCAGCTAACCAGCATCGTCCGACTCTTCTGGCGCTGTCTCGTTTAGCACAGCCCAACTTAGCTGGCACTTCGATTGAAGGCACCACTAAGGGTGGTTACATCCTTTCCGATAGCGATGGCACGCCTGAGATTATCTTGATTGGCAACGGAAGCGAACTGCAACTTTGCGCCAAGGCAGCAGACCAGTTGCGCGGTGAAGGGAAGAAAGTCCGTGTCGTTTCCCTGCCCAGCTGGGAGTTGTTCGACGAGCAGGATGAAGCTTACCGGGAATCTGTATTACCCAAGGCTGTCACTAAGCGCCTAGCTGTAGAAGCCGCTTCTAGTTTCGGCTGGTGCCGTTACCTCGGAAATGAAGGCGCGATGATTAGCATTGACCGCTTTGGCGTTTCTGCTCCAGGGCCAGTTGCTCTAGAGAAGTTCGGCTTCAATGTTGATAACGTAGTCGCGAAGGCGAAGGCTCTGTTGGGCTAATAGCTAGGAAATAGTCTCTTGTAGGGTGGGCTGAAAAGTCCCCCCTTTTTTATTCACATCTGAGTTAAGTAGGGGTGGGCAATGCCAGAACCTCACCCTAATCCCTACCTGCTCTTGGCAAGGAAAGCTGGAGCCGCAGGCTCTATCAGGGTAGGGTTGCGCTTAATGGCGGGGAATCAGGCGGATTTAACATGGCATTGTCACTTCGATTGATTCCCATCTTCTACTTCAGGAAAAAAAATTTCAATTTGATTGTGTGTGCCGGTTGAAGAATTGTCTACTGCTAGAGGCAGTAGTTGTTTGGACTTCAAAGCGCGATCGCTCGTTTTTCCCCAAGCCGCAAGTGTTGATACAGCAAGGAGTAGCCAACTACATCGGCTAAAAAACAACACAGAAATAGCATCAGGGTAGAAAGTCGGCTAAGAGAGTGACACAACAACGATTGTGGGCTATGCAAAAGTTTCTTATTTTAAGTAAGTACCGCAACAAGAACACGCTGATCGCTCAATCTGAGCGATTTAGGCGTAAATCGAGCAAATATTGAAAATAAAGAGCGAAAGTCATGCAAAAAGACCTGAACTACCCAATGATGGCGATTGTTAACGATTTAGATGCTCTGATGACCGAAATAGATGAAAATCCACAACTCTCTTCATGGGTCGTTCGTCTGGTACTCAAATCAATTAAAGAAAAAGCCAAGAGAATGGCTACCGAGACAGCGCCTCAATCAATTTATTTGAATCAGCCTCCTTATCTCGATGCTTTTGCCAACTCATCCACACTCAACACCTCACAAATCAAAGTATTACGGCAGCTACGGTAGATTGTATACGGCGTGCGATCGCGTCGCATCTGTCATTCACCCGGCTTTTCTAGCTGCAAAGGCACGTAATACTCGGAAGATATTAGAAAAATCATCTGTCCACAGAGGCGCTGATTTTGTTTCCGGGATGGGTTGCCAGCGCGAGTCACTGACGAGATTGCCCAAATCTTTTTGATTACGAGCAAATAGCACCCAGTGAGAAGGAGATTTCCCGATTTCCCGCTCAGATTCAGAAATATCTGCTTCTCTCTGCCTCAGTGTAGACAATCCTAAATCCTGAGCTAAAGCGCCCAAAACCGGCTCAAGATTCAGGAATCGATTAGAAATGTTAATGACAATTAACCCTTCTTTAGCTAACTTACTCAAGTAAAGCTGAATGGCTTCCTTCGTTATTAGGTGGATGGGGACTGAATCCGAGCTGAAAGCATCCATGAAAATCAGGTCATAGCGATTATCTGGAACTTCAGTAAATCGCAACCGAGCATCCCCTAAAACTACAGATAATGGCGCTTTTGAATTCTGTAAAAAGGTGAAGTAACGAGTGTCACGAGCTAACCTTTCAATAGTCGGATCGATTTCATAAAAAGTCCATTGTTGCCCCAATTCTGAGTACGCAGCTAGCGTCCCAATTCCCAACCCTAGCACCGCAACATTTTTTGGAGGTTTTGTTTGATTCAAAGAGCTAAATAATTGCCCAATGGGACCAGTAGGATAAAAATAAGTTAAAGGTTCATTGTGCCGTTTTGGGTCGAGACTTTGTTTCCCATGCAGGATCGTTCCATGCAAAAGACTATGATAGCTGCCGCGCCTATCATCTAAAACCCGATAGACGCCAAAAAAGCTGCGTTCGGTATCGAGAACACCACCGAGAGTTCCTATCGAAAACTGGCTAATTAAAACAACCAAAACTAAGCCTAAACCAAACCGGATTGGATGTAGCTTGAAGGCGTAAAAAATGCCAGCTAGGATGATAAAACCGATAAGGTCGCCTATCAGGTTATTCGTAAAATTCTTGCCAGTAAAACCAACCAGCAAAGTGCCGATTAAAAGACCTAAACTGATGGGAAAAGTTAAACGTCGCTGTAGGTTAGATAGGGGATCGTCTGCCTCCTTAGAAGTTTGCATAAGGAGGAGACAAAGTACCATAATCAGAGGGTACTCCAGGACAGATTGAAATAAAACTGGAGCCGCGATCGCATTAAATAATCCACCGAGGACACCCCCAACAGAAATCCACAGATAAAAATTAGTGAGATACTGCGTACTGGGACGACTTCGAGTCAATTCTCCGTGAAAAACACAAGCCGCCACAAAAAATCCCGCCAAATGTAAGGGGAATAATACCCATATTGGCTGCATCGCCTGAATCAAAAATAAAATTATTAGTATAGTCAACCATAAAGGTAAAATTGCCACTAAAGCTTTATGAGGCAAAAGTGGTTTACGGGCAAAAGTTAAAATAAATGTTAATAGATAAATCGCTAAAGGAATTGCCCACAAAAGCGGAATTGCTGCAATGTCTGTCGTGAGATAAGTAGTAACTTCTAGAAGTAAACTAGAGGGTAAAAAGGATAGCAATACCCATTGCGCTTGCTGTTGAATCGTGGGAGGTTCTTCTGTAGGTGCGGATTTATTGACTAAATTGGTGTCGCCAGCAACATCTTTAATAAACCCGGCGTTACCCGCTTGTAAACTGTTGAATTTTTCAGGCGATCGCCATAGGCATACTGCACATCCTAGAGTGAGCAAAACCAATAATCCGTAACCGATTGTCCATAGCCAACTTTGGTGTGTCAGCGAAAAATTTGGTTCAATTAAGATGGGGTAGCTGAGAACCCCTAACATACTGCCCAGGTTACTCGCAGTATAGAGGAAATAAGGATCGGAACTCGCTGGGTGTCCTGTCTCAGCAAACCACTTTTGCACTAAAGGCGCACTGGTAGCAACCACAAAAAAGGGAAATCCGACACAAAAAAGCAGCAAAACTAACAGCCAAGGGATAGGATTGACATCATGAGGAGGAATCCAGTTCTTAGCAGGAGTAATGGGTAAAAATGCTATTGGTAATAGCAGAAAAATAGTGTGAATAACAGCTTGGTGGCGAACCCTAAACCAACTCGTTGTGATGTGGGAATAGCCATAACCTAGTAATAAAATTGCTTGGAAAAAGAATAGGCAAGTGTTCCATACTGATGGAGATCCGCCTAATAAAGGCAGAATCATCTTGGCAACCATCAATTGTACCCAGAAAAGGAGGAAAGCACTAACAAAAAGGGTGAAAGAAAAAAGAATAATCAAAAGCACTGCTCCTTTGGTAGATAGCTGAGGCTTACATTAATTATATTTGCAACAGCCCACAATGCAATTCAGTTTGTATAGCTAATTAAAAAAATCCAGTTTTTATTCTATTAATTCGTTTAATCTTGACTTATTTTTTTTAATGTATACTTATGTCAAATTCAGCTTCCATTTTTGGCCGATTTCCCACTTTTTCTCAAAGGTAAAATCAGTCAATTCGTTGTGATTTTGCACCAACTCATAACTGATGCAGATATCGTCTTGGCGCGTCGGTTCAACTAGCGATCGCGCTCTATCCCTTCATCCCTCACTGCGCGCATCCCTCAAGCCTTCTAGGAAGCCGCGTTGAGCGTGCGATCGCATATTCTCCTCGCTCAACTCCATCAAGCACACCAATTCATGTCCTTTGTAATATTCTGGATTCCGTTCTAAAAAGTAGCGCACATCTGGTTTATGCTGAAATCCTTCTTTAATCTCTGCCCAGCTTCCTCGCAAATGCCCTAGCGACGAGGGAAAGCGAATTAACCCACTCGCAGGATCGTAGTCATCTCCAAATTTTGTCTGAGCTAGGTAATCCATCAACGCCTGAGAATTTACTGGCGTTGGATATCGCCAAGTCGGATAAAAACGTTGGGCAAATACCGACAAGTAGCGATACGTCCGGTATCCCTTAACAATTAGAAACCAATATAAAGGTTGCTCCATTGCTTCGCCTTTAATCTTCCCAGCCAGACGACACCACGCCAATGGCAGGGTTTGTTCTCCCCAATATTGATGATGGATAATCGTATCGCCGGAGAAAATAGCACGTTTCGGCTTTCCTTCAAATTCAAACGAAAGAATCGCCAGTGTGGAAAAACCTTGAAGTTTTTCCTCTTCATTCCACAGCAGGATTACATAATCTTTGTTACTCAAATCCTGTTGAAAAATTTCCCAACTGCTGCCATCGTAATACTGGGTATATAAGTCATACATCAAGCGGATTAGGTACGTTTGGATTTTTGGTTTAGGGACAACTTCAGCTTTTAAACGGTTCATAGAGTCAGAAAATAGCCAATATAAACTGCTGGATTGTCAGTCCATCATAACAGTCCAATTTCTGAGTAGGGTCTAAAAAGGCTAGCTACCATGTAAACGCTTCCTAAAGCTGTCAGAACAGGGGTCAGCTAAATTAAGTCAAGTAACTTTTAATCAAAAATATCCAATCTGGGATTTTAAAGTTAGCGATCGCTGTCTGCTCAAGCCGGGTTTCAATTTTTACTGCGATTGCCCATCATCGCGGGTAGAGAGTGAATGACGCAACAAATACCAAAACACAGCTAAATTTACCAAAAAAACTGCTAGCTTTAGTAGCGATATTCTGCGGAATAGCTCAAAAATTTCAGGTGGAATACTAATCCCTACCAGTACCAAAACTAATATTTTTGCCCAACCTTTTTGATACCAAAGACCGATTCCCTCAATCGCAGTTAAAATCGCGTAGAGTCCAACAGCTATGCTGGTAAACTGCAAAGTTTTAGGGTTAAAATTTAAAATCTTGTCCAGAGTCCATTTAATAATGTCTAATTTACCTTCTAAAGCACAAGATTCTGAAAAATCAACCAAAAGCTGGTGTTCTTTGACTGTTAATCCTAAAGCGATCGCAATCACCGCAAGCAGTAAAGCACTGAAGATTTTGTAAATAACGATTGCCACTAAACCCGCTGGGCGCTTAGTAATATTTTTCACATGAATTACCCGTGATTTTGGTGAATGAGTCAGCCGCTTCTGGAACACCCGAACAATTAGGCACTCGCTTACGTTTGATCGTATGCGGGCGAGTGGGGCAAAGCTGCTCCTTTGAGAGGTATTCCAAAAAGTAGATATCTCCTCTCCAGCCCCAAGAATTTTCATTAGAGTGCAACATCAACGTCACAAGCACGTCACATGAGATGTCTAAATTAAGAGATGTAGAGATGTTAAACAAAGCATCTATACAGGCAAATTTACATAGCGTTTTCACGCGGACGCACTTGGTAAACCAGCGGATAACAGAGCTGTCTTCACCAGAGCCAAGCGTACAGAATTTTAACTTCCTTGTCGCAGGTGTCAACAATGAAAAGCAAACAGCAAGATAGCGATTATAATTCCAGGCAACCCAACCAGAAAGGATTTGACGCTTCGGCACCTAAACCCTGGCAAAAGGCAGCCACCTATGTATCGCTGGTGCTGCTGGGAGCTGGTGTCACCTTCTCAGGCGGCTATCTGGGGTCAAATACCCTGCTGTCCTCCAAGGAGTCTACTTCTAAAGTGTCTCTAACCCCAGGAGTTGCGGTTGCTCAGGCACAACTACCACTTAGCACAGACACTAACTTTGTTACAGAAGTTGTGGACAAGGTGGGACCAGCAGTGGTGCGGATTAATTCTTCCCGCACGGTGACACAACAACTCCCTGACGCTTTCAATGACCCCCTCTTCCGCAGGTTCTTTGGCGCTGAGTTGCCGACTGGCCCACAAGAGCGAGTCGAACGGGGTACGGGATCGGGCTTTATTATCAATACGGATGGTCAAATTCTCACCAATGCCCATGTAGTCGCTGGTGCCGACACTGTAAACGTCATTCTCAAGGATGGGCGCACCTTTACAGGTAAGGTGATGGGTACAGATCCGGTAACAGATGTCGCCATCGTTAAAATTCAGGCGGATAATCTGCCGACGGTGCGTTTGGGTGATTCAGATCGGCTGAGACCTGGGGAATGGGCGATCGCTATCGGCAACCCCTTGGGTCTAGATAATACCGTCACAACAGGGATTATTAGTGCCACTGGACGCTCTAGCTCTCAAGTTGGCGTTCCCGATAAGCGGGTAAACTTTATCCAAACAGATGCCGCGATTAATCCGGGTAACTCAGGCGGGCCACTGCTGAACGCCAAAGGTGAAGTGGTTGGGATGAATACAGCGATTATCCGGGGTGCCCAAGGATTAGGCTTTGCGATTCCTATCAATACCGCTCAACGCATTGGCAATCAGCTGGCGACGACTGGCAACGTGCAACATCCTTATCTGGGCATCCAGATGGTGAAACTCACGCCTGAAGTCAAACAGCAAATCAATGAAGATTCCAACAGTCGCGTGAATATCAATGCGGATCGAGGCATTCTTGTCGTCAGAGTCATGCGAAACTCCCCTGCTGCCAATGCAGGGTTACGCACGGGAGATGTTATCCAAAAAATCAACGGTCAATTGGTCACAGACACAGACACAGTACAACAGCAAGTAGAAAGGAGCCAAGTGGGCAGTAGTTTACAGATGGAGGTGCTTCGGAATGGGCAAACGATTAACCTACCTGTAACCACTGCGGCTCTCCCGACCCAGAACGAGTAGTCTGTTAACAGCTTTCTCAATCAGTCAATAAGACAAGGTTTTTGAGGATGGGTATTTCGCCCATCTTTTTTGTATGTATTATCAGATTCCATAGGGGCATGGTGCAAATACGCCCCTAGATCGGGAATGGGAGGTTAATAAATTCACGATCTTTCAAGTCTCCTCAACTCAGAAAATTATCCAACCCTAAGCACTACCTACTAGCAAGGTAGCTGAGGGGTTGATGAAGCAGGAAATGAACGCTCAAAAAGCGGTAGATGAGTCAAACTAGAGAGGCTGGGTGCTTTCAGGATGAGAGATGGTGACAATTGTTGTGGTTTTCAATGTGCTGCTCTCGTTGATGCTGTTGTATGTTGCCTGGAAACTCCGAAAACTGCGATCGCGTCTGGCAAAAATTACAAAGATTGTACTCGCGGCCGAACGGAATACTTATAAAGTGTTACGCGGTGCCCCCAAAACTCTTTCTAAAGGTCAGCTTGGGGTTAATCGGCTCACAGAGCGATATCAGCAACTCGATCCTCAACTACAACGGGTGCAAAAAATTTTGGCATTGTTCGGTTTGGGACAAAAACTGTGGCTGCGGAATAAGCCAAAGTCGATAGGAATAACGCAGCGCTTCTGGCGCAGAAGTTGAAACTACCCAAACCACTGCTGTTAAGATAAGGGCGATTTTCTTTTTCCAAAGGTACTCGTATTGCTGCCTGTACCAACGACGGATGAAGGAAAACTGCCTAAAATTGGAATTAAGACATAGAGACTAGAAAATGTCAAACAACCGTGCTGGATCATTTATTGGTGGTCTGCTGCTAGGCAGCGCTCTTGGAACCATTACCGGATTATTGGTTGCCCCTCGTACAGGTCGAGACACGCGGCGGCTGTTAAAAAAATCTGCCGATGCCCTACCAGAATTAGCCGAAGACCTATCGACCAGCGTGCAACTGCAAGCTGACCGCCTCTCAGAATCAGCACTGCGAAACTGGGATGAAACGCTTTTGAGATTAAAACAGGCGATCGCTGCTGGAATTGAAGCATCGGCACGCGAACAAGAAGCACTCAAACAAATCACGGATGAAGAAGTCCAGGCTGATGCACGCCCCCTTGTAACCACAGACGATAGGCGATTGCAAGAGTGACTGAACCCTTATTTTGGTTAGGATTGTCGGTTTTACTGGTGGCGGTTAGCTTAGCTGCCGTCTTAGTATCGCTGCTGCCAGCGGTACAAGAATTAGCGCGGGCAGCTCGCAGTGTAGAAAAGTTAGCAGATACGCTAAACCGAGAAATGCCCCCCACACTAGAATCAATTCGCCTGACGGGTTTGGAAATTAGTGACTTGACAGATGATGTCAATGAAGGCGTCAAGAGCGCTAGTCAAGTCGTTAAACAAGTCGATCAAAGCATTAGCGGTGCTAAGAAGCAGGCTCAAAACGTGCAAGTTGGCACCCGCAGCGTCTTTGCCGGTGTGAAAGCTGCTTGGAAAACTTTCAAGCGTCCTACGGGAGGGCGTAGGTCAATCGAGCGTTTGCCACCAGGGCAAAGAAATGGTTTTGAGCCTCGTGGATACGGTGATTCTTATCAAGACACTGAAAATGCCTCCACTTCTCATAAAAATTATCAGGAGTGGGAGTCGTCAGACTCAGAAGATTATTAATACAGATGCCGTTGAGAATACCAGCTATGAGAAAGAATCAGGGAAACTCAGAACCGACCGATTCTGCAACTGACTTGCTACTAGAGGATCGTTCATCAAACCGCAGACGAAACACCCAATACAACGGTGTTTTTGCCCTGATTTTGATCAACCTAGTTATCTTTATTGCTGACCATATTCTCAGCCTCAATCTTCAAGGTTTATATCTCAATCATGCCCGCCCAGCCTTTTATCAGTTCTTCACGGCGATGTTTTGTCATGCCAGCTGGGCGCACTTGTCGGGAAATCTATTTTTTCTTTATATCTTTGGTCGCCTAGTTGAGGAAGAGGAAGGGATCTTCGGGGTGGTCGCTTCCTACATCATCTGCGGACTGGGCGCTAGTCTGATGAGTTGGCTTTTCCAGCATGGGCCAATCTATTCTTTAGGGGCTTCGGGAGCCGTCTTTGGCTTATTCGCGGTCAGCGTGTTGATTAAGTTGAGCTGGAATTGGCGCAAAGTCTTGGAAGTTCTGATTTTGGGTCAGTTTGTGATTGAGCGAGTGTTCTTTGAATTTCAACAAACTGGGATTCAAGACGGGGTAGACCATTTTGCTCACTTAGGAGGCGCTGTTGTAGGAGTAGCGCTGATTATGGGTTTGATGCGGCTTGACCCCACCCGGTTTCGGAAAACTTAGTTAGTGCAGTAGACATCGCAGTAGACATCGCACCAGAGCAGCACAAGAGTCAGGGGTGATTCCATGCAACATCAAAGCTGGCATGGAATCACCCCTTTTTTCTCTTCCCTCTCCCCTTTTCCCTCAGCCCTCAGTCCTTATCCTTAGTCCTTTTCCCTCTCCCCTCCTGAATAGATACCCCTAGAGACTCCTTGTATTAAAATATGGTAAACAAGTGTAAAGAAATATTAGTTTACCTAACCCATTCGCTTTTAAAGAAACCGAACTGCCAATGAAGCCTCTTCCTAAACAACGAATTGTGGCATCTTTAGTCGCATTTTTCCTGGCTTTGTCCATTTGGGCGATCGCTCCCGTTGCTCACGCCTATAACAATCCCGACTTACTGCCGGAGACTCCTACCCCAATCATTGACTTAGCCAAAGCCTTGACAAATATTCAGGAAGAGGGATTGGTCAAAAACATAGAGAGTTTTGAAGCAGAAACAGGTTGGAAGCTGCGGGTATTAACTCAATACGACCGCACCCCTGGTCTTGCCTTAAAAGATTATTGGAGCTTGGATAATAAAAGCGTGTTGCTGGTTGCCGACCAACGCGGCGGTAATATTCTCAATTTTAATGTAGGCGATGACGCTTATAAACTCATGCCCCGAACCTTCTGGATTGAGTTGCAAACGCGCTTCGGCAATCTCTACTTCGTGCGCGAAAATGGCGAAGACCAAGCCATCATTCAATCATTAGAAACCATTCAAACCTGTCTGCGTCAGGGCGGTTGCCGGGTTGTACCCGGACTGCCCAGAGAACAGTGGATTCTCACTCTAATTACCTCCATTGTGGGCGGAATTATCTGCGGCTTTGCCGCTGTACCCCGCAAAGAGGGACAAATTTTTGCATGGCAGTGGGCTTTGATATTCTCTCCCTTGTGGGGAATTCTATTCATTGCTTTTGGTCTCGGCCCCGTTGTTACTCGCACCTCGGAGTGGTTGCCCCTGTTTCGCAACTTCGCCGGTTTTTTCATCGGTGCTTTAGTCGCTTACCTATCACCAATGATCGTTCAGTCTTCGGCTCCGGAAACTTGAAAAAATCCGTCAGTGGCTAGAATATTTCCAGGCTTTGCCAGAGAATGAGGGCAAGAGGCAAGAGGCATCTCCTCACACCTCTTGCCCGGAAAAAGCTGATATCGCAATCCTATTTGATTTGTCAGATATTTTTTAACGAATTGCTAAACATACCTGCATACAGCAAGAAGATTTCATAACATCTTTCTATCTTCTTTCTCTTCCTTTATTTCTTTGTCGTTTAATAACACTCTTTTGGTTTTCTAAAATCATTTCGGACTGCTAGCTGGTAAGCTGATAGCTAAAAGCTGAAAGCGAATCGCTATGGAATGGCACGTAACGGATGCCCAAAGTTTGGCAATCATTGACCGAGAAATTGGCGACCACATCTTCTCACCAGCGGAATTTGAGATTGTGCGTCGCGTCATTTACGCAACCGCTGACTTTGAATATCGGTCTTTAATTCGCTTTTCTGAGAGGGCACTCCAAGCTGGCGCAGCCGCTTTGGCAGCTCGTAGCACCATTGTGGTAGATGTACCAATGGTACAAGTCGGCATTAGCCCCACGATCCAAAGTACTTTTGCTAATCCGGTGTATTGCAGTATGGAAGCCTTGACGCGGCCTCAAAAAGACAAAAGCCGCGCTGCCTGGGGAATTGAAACCCTCGCTAGACGCTATCCAGAAGGAATTTTTGTGGTAGGTCAGGCTCAGACGGCTCTCATTTCCCTGGTCGAGCTAATTGAGGCAGAAGAAATTCGACCAGCATTGGTGATTGGCACGCCTTCGGGATTTGTGGATGTGGATGTTGCCAAGGAACGGCTGAATGATTCGCTAGTTTCTCATATCCGAATTGATGGACGTAAAGGTAGTGCGGTGGTAGCAGCGGCGATTGTCAATGGTTTAGTTGACTTAGCATGGCAAGCTTATGGGCAGGATACGAATGGTGTCGGCTAAGGGCAGGGAGGCGGGGCATTAGCCATTAGCCGGTTCTCGATTCAAGGGCGACGCGATCGCCTACGCTTAGGAGTACGGTCTTCAGGATAGGAAACATCGTCATTGTCTCCTAACTGACGGCTGACATCCTCAAAAAAGTCTCGCCGCAGATAAGGATAGTCACTCACCCAGAGATTCTGACTGGGAATATAAATGTCTGTCACCTTGGCAATCCGACCCAAGTCTTTTTGATTGGACAGCACGACCATCTCAGCAACTTGACCGGGTTTAACTGCTTTATGGATGCGGCGAAGCGGTACTTGCATCTGGGTCGTAAATCCGGTTTCATCCCCAACTTCGATGTTCAACCGACGCTCTCGATTTTCAACAATCACTAGTTGCCCGCGATTGTTGACGGTTTGCTCTTCGCCAATTAACTCTTCAGAAACAAAGATATCCACGACTTCACCCCGCCAGAATCCACTGTAGGCGTAGCGGCGATAAGAAGCATTCCGGAGACTCGCCCAATAGACGGGTGCCCACAACCAGTAAAGACCCGCAATGATTCCCAGAAAAAAGGTGATCGCGCTCAGATCCTCGCCCAGCAAAAACTTGCCGACGAGTAAAACCACCACCACAGCTACTACAGAAATTAGCAATCGCTTTAAAAAGTCTGGGAACTTGCCCCAGCAGTACGCATACTGCGGGCCAGTGGCAATCTGGGGAATCAAGTCTTCAAATTTCTTGCGCGTTAATGGGACTAACATATTGTTCAAAAGCGAATTGCTAATTGAAGGATGGCTAATTGTTTAAGAGCAATCCTTCGCTCCTTCGATTAGGGATTAGCCACTTATAGTATCTTTTCTAACCCATAGACTAGGGATTTGAGCTGGATAACTTTGCGGATGGCGAGAAGAACACCAGGCATATAGCAAGACCTATCTGAAGTATCGTGGCGTAGGGTATAAATTTGACCCGGTGCCCCAAACATCACTTCTTGGTGAGCGATGAGACCGGGTAAGCGAACGCTGTGGATGCGAATCCCCTCATCGGCTTGGCTACCTCTAGCACCGGGTAGTTTTTCAGTTTCTTTTACCGTCGGTGGATTGTAGGTTTTACCCAGTTCGCCTAACATCTGGGCAGTTTGAAGGGCGGTACCGCTAGGAGCGTCGGCTTTTTGGTTGTGGTGTAACTCGATAATTTCAACGTGGTCAAAGTATTGGGACGCCTGGACAGCTGCCTGCTGTAGTAACACCATGCCAATGGAAAAGTTGGGGATAATCAGGGCACCCGTGCTGGCTTTGTCGGCAAATTCAGCAAGCTCTTGGATTTGCTGCGGGCTAAGTCCAGTTGTGCCAACGACAGGTCGGATGCCGTAAGCGATCGCAGTCCGCACATTTTCATAAACTGAGTCAGGATGAGTAAAATCAACCATAACGCCCTGTTGTTTTTCCTGGGTCGCTAGCACCAGCATCCCTTGTAAGTCACTGACAATGGGAACTTCCAAGGGTTCGCAACCCGCCACTTCTCCAACGTCTTGACCCTGGTATTCCAAAGAGCGATCGATTGCCCCCAGCAAAGTCATATCGTCTGCTTGAGCAACGGCTTTGACGACTTCGCGACCCATTTTTCCAGCCGCACCGTTGACGACAACGGGAATCGGATACTGTTGATTTGCCATGATTTAAGAATACCCTTCTCGACAAGCGCATTCTAGACCAAGAAGGGCTTCCCACGATAACTGAATTATGCCATCGCGTGCAAGAAGATATTCTTTGTAATTTCTCTTTCTGTCTCAAACACTGTTCGCTAGAACGGCTGAGGATATACCAGTGGCTTTCTCTAGCTTTAAGTCATAAAACTTATTGAAACTAATTTTCAATAAGCTATACTCCAAAGTAGAACATCTTTCTGTTTAAAAGTTTCAAATTTAGTTTATTCAGCGGTTATAAAACAATGCCATTCCCTAACAATTCGGCTACTTACGATCTAAGAAGTTTTGGCAATAAAGCTGATGCCACCTCCGCAAAAATAGAGAACAGATTGGATGAGGCTGACGCCGCCTCTGTCGATTCGCCACTCTTCTGTAACCTCGACAAAAACGGGTCAGCAGAGGATTCCACTCTTAATAATCAAAACCTCCCGCTTACGGAGAGTAGCGTCCCGAAGTATTTTGAAGATGAAGACCCGGAACGCACGCCAGAACGATGGTGGAAGAGACGGCAATGCCAGGGATTGACCGGATTTTCTTAAATGAGTTCTAGGCAGAGTAGGGGTGTACATCTTGTACATCTGGTGTACACCCCTGGAAAATACTACCAGCCCCAGGTTCCTGGCTCACCTTTGAACGGGCCAACAATATCGCTGGTGATCCAACCGCCGTAGAAACCTCCAGGTTGCGGCTGCACTTGTTCTCCATCGACCGAACAAACATCCATCATCTGGGGATAGAAAGCGAGATAGTTCTTGATGCTGGCGAAGTTTGGTGTGGGATTGGGATAACCCCAAGCGGCATTCGGTGCCTGTTTGTCACTGACAACGACTGTGTAGTAGAAAGCGCCTCCCTTCCATTCACAAAACGATTCCTGAAGAGTTCGCACTAGATATTCCATTTTGATATCTAGGGGAGGAATGTAGTAGACAGGCGGGTGACTGGTTTCTAGTACGCGCTTTGCCCGCTGAGTATCAACAATTGTGACGCCGTTGAAGACGATCTGGATGTGCTTGGATGATTCCTCAAGACGCGGGGGACGAGGGTAATCCCAGACTGACTCTTGACCGGGTCCGGGTGCAATGCGATCGCGTTTCATGCTGGCTTCTTCTGTTGTAAAATCACACTCGCTATTTTAGATGTGCCGCGCTGTCGCTTTGCTGATTGTTGTAGCTAGCGCTAAGAAACGCGCGAAGCCGTGTATAGGAGCATACAAAAAGAGCGATCGCTCTACGAGAAATTTTTGCTGAATCTGACTTCTAGTACAGGCACCTGAAAAGCTGTGCAAGGAATAATGAAGCTTAGGGAGCCATTCTCAGGGTGCTTACTTTGACAATAACTACCAGACAAAAGCGGTGGATATACCAATACAGTTTGGGTTAGATACCCAAAAACCCAAAACTCTAGGGGAGGTATCCCTAAACACAATACGGTCTGCTTTTCCGGATCGGGAGATCCTGCAACCCTCTGGAAAACATTGCTATAAGCCAATTTCCCTCCTTTGCAAAAGGGTGGAGAAATTTTCCCCTTAGAAACTCTGCTTGGGGCAATCAAATATTTTGCATTGAAAAAATTAACCGAACCATAGTAGGTGGATGTGTTTGATTCCTTAACCCTGAGTATTAGTGTTTTTTTTATCGCTGCTGCGGTGATTGCCGTTATAGGAACGATGATGGCAAGCACAGCGGATCGTCTAGCGGATGAAACGGGTCTTGGAGAAGCACTGATGGGTGCCTTGTTCCTCGGCGGTAGCACCTCATTAGCAGGCATTGTTACCTCTGTCACCGCCGCCGCCGGAGGTCACGCCGAACTTGCCATCAGTAGTGCTTTAGGAGGGATTGCTGCCCAAACAGCATTTCTCAGCATTGCCGATCTTGCCTATGGGAAAGCCAACCTGACACACGCAGCTGCCTCCGTGCCAAATCTGATGCAGGCAACACTTCTGGTTGCTTTATTAGCAATTCCTCTGATGGCAATGTCTGGGCCAGATGTCAGTTTTTTTGGAATTCATCCCGCCTCGTTCCTTATCCCAGCCGCTTATATCTTTGGCTTACGTTTGGCGGCAGAGGCTCAAACTACGCCCATGTGGTGGCCTCGGCGGACTGCGGAAACGCAAGTTGACGAACCGGAGGCAGATAATTCCGAGGGTACTAAATTGACTGTGTTGTGGTTAAGGTTCGCTTTGCTGGCGGGGCTGCTTGCCAGTGCCGGTTATTTTGTGGCGGAAGCTGGAATCTCGATCTCTATGCACAGCGGTCTTTCTGAAACGATGGTAGGAGGGCTTTTTACCGCTTTGTCAACTGCCCTACCGGAACTGGTAACAACCATCGCGGCGGTGCGACGAGGGGCGCTGACGCTTGCGGTGAGTGGCGTTATCGGGGGAAATAGCTTCGATGTGATGCTGGTGGCGTTCTCTGACTTTGCTTATCGGCAGGGTTCGATTTATCATGCTTTGGCACAGCCTCAGATTTTTGCGATCGCGTTGACGATCCTGATGACCGTCATTCTAGTTTTGGGCTTGTTGCGGCGGGAAACACATGGAATTGGAAATATTAGCTTCGAGAGTTTTTTAATTCTACTCCTATACTTAAGTGGGTTTTCGCTGCTGTTTTTTGGGAGTTGAGCAACTATCACTGAGGTTTGCTTTGTTAAAAAAGAAACAAAAACTTTGAGTTATTCAAAATAATTAATTCAAAATTCAAACGTGATTTATCGCTCTATCTTTAAAGATTTTTACCGATTATCGATTACCCGACTTTCTCCTGTTTGATATCAAGCTGCCACTTTTCGTTTTGTGATTTTATCTAGATGCGGCAAAAAATTGCTTTTTATTTAGAAGACATTGAAACACCAACAGGAAAAGCGTTCAACTTCCTAATTACAGGAATGATTTTGCTGTCTTCAGCAATTTTTGTTATCGAAACCTATCCACTCCCAAATTACGTCCGAATTAATCTTAATACTATAGACTATGCAATTTTCCTACTTTTTGCATGGGAATATTTGCTTCGTTTATGGTGTGCAGACAATAAAGTTCAACATATATTAAGTGTTTATTCAATTATAGATTTAGTAGCAATATTGCCATTTTTATTAGGAGTGGTAGATATCAGCTTTATCCGGGTATTTCGATGGTTTAGGATTTTGCGATTTCTTCGATTCATAGAAGGTAAAAGATTATTTGGTCGCACCATCAATGAAGATGGAGAGATTTCAGCTCGAATATTATTTACTTTATTAGCAATCATATTTGTTTATTCCGGCTTGATTTATCAAGTTGAGCATCCAGTAAATCCTCAAGTATTCGCTACTTTTTTGGATGCTGTATATTTCTCTATTGTCACAATGACAACAGTTGGATTTGGCGATGTAACACCAATTTCACAAGGAGGTCGCTTGATGACAGTCTTAATGATTTTGACCGGAATTGCTCTGATTCCTTGGCAATTGGGCGACTTGATCAAGCGATTGGTTAAAACAGCTAATCAGGTACAAACCCTTTGCCCTACTTGCGGTTTATCATCCCATGATACAGATGCTCGGTTTTGCAAAATTTGCGGAGCAAAGTTGGAAAAACTAACAGGTAGCTAGTAGCGAAGGAAAGCGATCGCGCGTTTTACCTATTCCTTACAAGCTACGGGACTGCATCAGGGAAAAGGTTAGCCGAATAGCAGTAGAAGATGTAGCGGTGAAGAATCAGGATGATAGCTACGGTGGCGGGTGAGATTTTTATCTGTTAACTTAGCGAAGTCAAGTGTTAGGCCCTCGCCCAATCTTTTAGCACAAGGCTGCAACCATTGAAACACTCAATGTCGCTGCTTTTGAGCCATCACCAAAACAAGGAGGACTGCCAATGGATATGTTGCTGCACAACCCAATTGGGGATATGTATGGGCCGCATTTTCTATTGTTTTACGCCTGTGTTATCGTGACAACGTTGCTAGTATGTTGGCGGAGCGTGCAAGATCCAAGTACAAACCAATCTCTGCCGTTAATTCCTGCCGAACCCGACCCTTACGAAATTGCTTTTTTGCGCGGCGGAGAATTTGAACTAACGAAGCTAGTAGTCTTCGAGTTAATCCAGCGCGGTTACTTACAAGTTAACGGACAGTACCTTAAGCAAGCGTCAGAACATCCGGACTTGGGTCAATTGAAGCCGATAGAACGCGAAGTGTTTGATTGGTTCTCTTCTTCGCGAAAAGCAAGCGAAATGAAATACTCTTGGTCATTACCCGCTAGCTTGACACAGAAATATACAGTTTACGAACAGCATCTGCAAAATGAACAACTGCTGTATGCAGACGAGTGGAAAGCCTGGAATATAAATATTGGCTTAATCGGAGCTACGCTCATCTTTAGCTTAGGTAGCTATAAGCTTCTGGTAGCCTTAGCAAAAGGACGCCATAACGTGGGTTTTCTCATTATCATGGGCGTTTTCTCAATCATCATGCTGCTTTGGTTGATTAGCCAGCCGCCACGCTTGAGCGATCGCGGGCAAAGATATCTGAGACGACTTCAAGGAACCTTCGCTCAGCTAAAGCAGAAGGCAACAGCGAGTCTTCCTTATGAACTCAACTACAACTTGCTGGTAGCAGTTTTTGGCGTGGAGGCGCTTGCTAGAACTCCCTACTTCTACTATCAAGAAGCATTTCTTCCAGAATTGTCTAATTCTTCATCGGGTCGAGGCTCTAATAATAGGCATAATAGGCAAAAAATTTCATCCAGTAGCTCCAGTAGTAGTTCGTGTAATAGTTCCAGTGGTAGTTCGTGTAGTAGTTCGTGTAGTAGTTCTGGTGGTAGTTCGTGTAGTAGTTCGTGTAGTAGTTCTGGTGGTAGTTCCTGCGGCAGTAGTTGCGGTGGCGGATGTGGTGGGTGTGGAGGAGGATAGCCAGGAATGGTTTCTCATTTACCAACATTAGGCGTCGGACTGGGTTTTCGGGAACCGTTCCGCAGTGACTTGTTTTTGCATCGGCAAGCGGTTGACTTTCTGGAAATTGTTGCCGAACACTATCTGGATGTGCTGCCCTACAAGCAGCAAGAGTTAGAATTGCTGGCTGACCATTTCCCGTTAATTCCCCACGCGATTAATCTATCGCTAGGGAGTGCAGAAGGTTTAGACGCAGATTACTTACGCAAGCTGGCAGAACTCATTAAACGACTTAACCCGCCTTGGTGGAGCGAACACATCTGCTTTACGAAAGCAGGCGGAGTCGATATCGGGCATCTGTCGCCCCTGCCTTATACACACGAAGCGGTGGAAGTTCTTTGCCGCAATATTGCCCAAGTGCGTCGCTACATTGATGTGCCGCTGATTTTGGAGAACATCTCTTATCTATTGACAGTCCCCGGTGCGGAAATGACTGAAGCTCAGTTTCTCGCGGAAGTGTTAGAGCGTTCGGATTGTGGATTGCTGTTGGATGTGACGAATTTATATATCAATGCAGTTAACCATAACCATGACATCTATGCTTTTTTGGCGCAATTGCCCCTAGAGCGAGTCGTCCAGCTACATTTTGTCGGCGGACATTGGCATAACGGCATCCTCATCGACAGCCATTCCCACTCGACACATCCAGAAGTATGGACACTTATGGAAGAAGTTATTGCCCGAATTCCAGTCAAAGGAATTGTTTTAGAACGGGATGAAAATTTGCCTCCTTTTGCAGAACTCTCTGCCGAACTAGAGGGGGCACGCAAGATTGGCAGGCGTCATGGAAAATGGGATTAGCACAAACGCAGCAAATTTTAGCCAAGCTTTATACCAATACTCTATTAAGAGAGCGTTTCTTTGCCAATCCGCAAGCTGTTGGTGAGGAGTTCGGGCTGAGTTCCGATGAATCACAGCATCTTGCTAAATTGTCTGCTCAACAGGTTAATCTCTTCGCGAGTTCGCTGAAGCGCAAACGGCTAGGCGAAGTTCGCGAATTGCTACCTTTGACGCAGCGCGTTTTAGGTAGAAGCTTTGCCGAGTTGTTTTGGCGATATGCGGAAACCCATATACCGGGAGGAATTAAAAAACATTTAGAAGATGCGATCGCTTTCGCTACTTTTATCGAAAATAATGCTCAGTTAAAAGAGATCGAGCCGCCTTGGGTGGTGGACTTAGTCCGCTACGAAAAATCATGGCTTTTAGCCGCAGAACCTACTTTCCGCTTGACAATGTGCCGATTTCGTTATGCTATCGACAAGCTGGCGCGAATGACCCAACAGGAAGCCGAGCCGTTATTGTTGTTGCAGCCTACAATTGTTTTCTGGTTTCGTCTATCTGCGCGATCGCAATTACGACATATTGTGATTTCGTTGCCTCATTGGCAATAGGTCGATAGAGCAATCGCGCTAATAATTACACCTTTTGCAAAAATCTAATAGACGCTTTTGTAAAAGAGAGAAGAAATCAAATCTTTCTTTCTTCTTAGCAAGGGAAAAATTTGGGAATTGGTTACTTAAAGATTTTTGCAAGAAATCTATTCTGGATTCAAAAACTTCGGTCGTGTCTGCTGGTTGATAGAAAGTTTCTCCTGCAATGCGTTCCAGTCTTCTTGTTCAATTTGAGAAATAATTTGATCGAGTCCGGTTCGATATTGTTGAAGACTTCGCAGTAATTCCCCGCGATTGTACCGCGCCATCATCACGCCTAACTCGGGATTGCCTCCGCCTACGCGGCTGGTATCCCGGAAGCCAGAACTCGCCAATTGTTGCGCTAATTCTAGAACCGCGGGATCGGTTTCGTTGATACAGGCATTAATTAAACCAGCACTGACCATCACCGGCAAGTGAGAAATCCAAGCCACCGCGCGATCGTGGTCTTCGGGACGGCACTGATAGATTTTAGCTTTGAGCGATCGCGCAATTTCCTCGACAATATTCACGGCTGCTGGGGGAGTCGTCTTCACCGGCGTCAACACATAAGCTTTCCCAGCAAATAGCTGAGTCTGAGCTGCTTCCAGACCACTTTCTGCCGTCCCCGCCATCGGGTGGCCCCCCACGAAGTTCGTCCAAATCGGTTCTAGCGCTTCCACCACCGGCTTTTTGACCGAACCCACGTCTGTGATGATGGCGTTGGCAGACAAATGAGGAATCAGCTGCTGTACGGTTGGGGCGATCGCGCTAATGGGCGTACACACAAAAACTACATCGGCAGCTGCCAAGAGTGCCAGATCCACACTCGCATCATCCACAACCCCTCGCGCGATCGCATCAACACAGGTTTGCTCTCGACGCGCGATCCCCAAAACCTGATAGCCAGCCGCTCGTAAGTCCAAACCCAGCGAGCCGCCAATTAGCCCCAACCCTACAATCCCAATATTCATGGTTCTGTCTAATACTATTTCACCGTAAGATCGGCACAAATAACTTGCTGGAAATGGCTACTGGCTCAGACGCGATTGCCGCAAGTCTTCTACAGTTCAAAATCTCAAATCCAAAATCTAAAATGGTATAAGCTCCTAAATTTCCTCAAAATGAGGAAAACAAGAGCAATTTAGCTGTCTCCCCGAAACAAGGAGGGCTGGAGAGGGGTTCTCTCTGGGACTACTGTACCGATGTTCTAGCATGATGTTCTAGCATACAGTGCCAACTTACCCCACGATCCAATCAGCCGCTCGTTAGGCTTCTGTCAAAATGGCTGGACGACTATTTTCTTAAAGTAAAGCCCTTCCAAACAGATGAGGTAGGGAGCATAATAGATTTCTTCATTCATCCTTCATCACTCTGAGGATGCCCTCACTGAACTTACTTCTAAGATTTACAGAGGGGCACGCTAGATTAGTGCTTGTACAACTTTGTACAACTTTAGATAGATGCCGGGGAAAAATCCCGACTCAACGCAAGCAAAGCCAGGGTTCATCTGCTGCAAACTCACCCAGCCACTCAAAACGACAAATGAACCTCAAGGCTTGCTGGTAGCGCCCTCCTCCTAACCATAAAATGAGAATGCTGGCAAGGTGGCTCGAAATGAATGTCGATGAACTGATAGTAAGATACGCAGCCGGTGCGCGAAACTTCGCGGCAATTGACCTGAGTGAGGCAAACTTGAGTGGCATCAACCTCAGCGGCGCTAATTTGACAGGCGCTAATTTAAGCGTGGCGAATCTCAGCGGTGCCAATCTCGAAGCCGCTAACTTGACTCAAGCCAAACTTAATGTCGCGAGGCTCAGTGGAGCCAATCTTAGCAATGCCATCTTAAACCAGGCAAACTTCAACGTTGCTAACCTGATTCGAGCGGATATGGGGGGGGCGCAGCTCATTCAAGCCGTCTTGATTCGAGCCGAGCTAATTCGCGCCGATCTGAGTGGATGCAATCTCAAATCAGCGAACCTCAGCGGTGCTGATTTGCGTGAAGCCACTCTTAGAGAAGCCAATCTCAGTCGCGCCAGTTTGAATGAAGCCAACCTCCGGGGTGCCTTTTTGACGGGAGCCAACTTGGAGCAGGCAAACTTAAATGGCACCGACTTGAGCCGCACCGACTTGAGCGGTGCCAATTTCCGAGAGACAGAACTAAGACAAGCCAATCTCAGTCGCGCAAATCTCAGCGGAGCGGACTTAAGCGGCGCAAATCTGCGTTGGGCAGACTTAAGCGGTGCAAATCTGCGTTGGGCAGACTTAAGCGGTGCAAAATTAAGCGGAGCTAACTTAATCGGCGCAGACCTTAGCAATGCTAATTTACTCAATGCCAGCTTAGTTCACGCCGATCTTACCCAAGCTCGATTGATTAAAGCCGATTGGATTGGAGCTGACCTGACTGGGGCGATATTAACTGGGGCAAAACTGTATGCAGTCTCCCGTTTCGGCCTGAAAACTGAAG
Source organism: Trichocoleus sp. DQ-A2 (assembly GCF_039961915.1). NCBI lineage: Bacteria > Bacillati > Cyanobacteriota > Cyanophyceae > Leptolyngbyales > Trichocoleusaceae > Trichocoleus > Trichocoleus sp. DQ-A2. The sequence goes on along the minus strand of NZ_JAMPKD010000005.1, from coordinate 21,939 downwards.
GAGTAACCTGCGAGTGGGTTGACTTGAGTCCGGATGGCGATCGCACGGAAATTTTTCGTCTTACCACTGAAGAATCAAAAAAGTTCTTCAATGAAACGCTGCCAACCGTCCGAATTATCGTAGATGCACCGTTAGATTTAGAAGCAAATTTAGCACTAGCCACTACTTATCATCACCTCTCTAAGCATTATCCGGGGATCGCTCATCCTCCCAGTTTGGAAGTCAGCGCTCGAAAAACAATTCTCACTTTCAGAATTGATAGCAACGATCAATTATTTCCCCTGGCTTACGTGGCTATTTTTCCCTTCAACGATGCAGTAGCAACTCAGAAAAATATCAGCGCTCTAGTGAACCTACTTCAATCTCAAAATCAATCATCACTAGGGCATAAAGATGCTCAGCGGGTCAAGCAATTAACTGCCTCCCTTAATAAAACAATCAATCAAGTCGGTAGTCTCGATATTTGCAAAATGGTGCCCGAACTGAAAAGAAAATTAAACTTCTTCCAGGCTCCAACCCAGACCGTGCTAAATAATTCTACGGATCAAACCTTGAATGTTTATCATCACCCAGTGTTTGGGAAACGGTTTATGAATCAAAGTCAATCTAATTCCAGCGGTTTGCCGAAAAACAACTCGGTGGAAGCGCAAAGCTTGATTCTCCCCCCAATAGGTACATTGATTGAATTTGTCAAGGAATTTGATTATTTAGAAAAATTACAGCAAAGTTGAACAAAGGGTCAGCAGGCAAAAGGCGAAAAAAAAGAGAAAATATGTAAAGCGATCTTTTTTACTTTTTGCTTTCCTAACTCTAAAGTCTCAAATCTAAAGTGATAGAGGTAGAAGTTCATTCCTCACTACGTGCATTCCTTCGCGAGCAGGAGAATCGTTCTTGGCCTCATCATCTGACAATGGCGAGGCTGGTGGCACGGGCTTTAAGATTAGGGCGTTCTGCCCTGATTCAGACTGGAGTTTCTTCGTACGGTACGGGGAAGTATCGCCTGAGTTACCTAGCACCAGCACTGCTATGGACGAAATCTGTCATCCTGGTGGCTCCAGAATCAGTTCAGCAACGCTTGCTAGAGGTGGAAATTCCTCAGATGCGACAGTGGATGGGGAGGGAAAAAGCCATCCTAACAGGCGATGCATGGCCTGACGCTGACTTTCAGGGACTGCTGTTAATCTCTCCAGAGGTTTGGTTAGCTGACCGCCTCAAAGGGCTAAATCGGATACCCTTTGGCATTCCGACTATTTTTGATGGTGCCGATGACTTGGAAGAGTGGGCACGCGACCAACTGACTGCTAGCTTGCGACCCAGCGATTGGGAAGAGTTGATGCTGGCCTTTCCCCGTAAGGTAAAGGCAATCCGGGATGCGCGGGTACAGCTAACAAAAGCTGTCTTCCAGCATCCAGCCAATCCTTACGAGTGCTATCTGATTTCACCTGCTGAGCAAGACATCTTGAGGCGTCTCTATGCGGTCTTAGAGAATGCGATAGGAGTTGAAGGCAGACAGAATCTTGTCGAAACAAGAACGATCCCGTCTGGAGAGCAGGGGAGTGGGAGAGGGGGAGAATTTCCCGCCTCGCCAAATTTACCCCCGGCTTGGAGAAATTTTTGGCATCGGTTGCAAGCAGAAGACCAACTCATGTGGGCAGAAATTGCTCGGAGTCAGGGCCAATTTTCTTTGTATTGCGGCCCCGTTGAGGTGGCAACTGCTTTAGAAAAAATTTGGCACCACGAGCCGGTGGTATTGATTGGTGCGGCACTGGATTTAGAGACAGAAGCGATCGCCTATCGTCAGCGGGTAGGATTGGGCAACCTAACGTGTCTCAAGTTTTCTCCAGACAGGCAGAACGAACTGATTCAGCTATATCTCCCCGATCGTCTCCCCATGCCAAATACGCCTCAATTTCAGGGAGTTCTGATTCAAGAAGTCCAGATGCTAGTTGAGACAATGGATCGGTCGCTGGGAGAAAATCCCGACATTCAAAGACTAGCGGTGATCCTGGTCGAGGACACGCCTTTAAAAGCCCAGGTGGCGTCTGTGATGGCGGCTGAGTTTGGCTCCCGCGTGCAAGTAGAAAAAACCAGTTTGTCAAACAATGGCATTCTGGTTACGGGATGGGAATTTTGGCGGCATTATCAGGAGGCGTTGCCTGCGCCCCAGTTGCTAGTGATGGCGACGTTGCCGATCCCCTCTCTAGAAAATCCCCTGGTAGCGGGTCGGGTTGCTCATTACAAGGAACAGCGTAAAGATTGGTTTCGCTTGTATTTGTTGCCCGTGGCTTTGAGTGAATTGCAGCGAGCGATCGCCCCCGTGCGAGAATGTCGGGGCGTCGTTGCTCTCCTCGATGGTCGCGTAAATAACCGCAGCTACGGCTCTCAGGTGCTGGAAGCACTGAGTCCTTTGGCTCGGATCAACTATTTGGACAGCAACTGGTTTACAAGCGATCGCTAGCTTCTCCCACACCCCTCAGCGATCGTCGCTTTGCCTCAATCTTGTAATTTAATGAATAATTCAGCGGCAACTTCCACGCCAGCGTTATGATAAGCAAATGTCTAAAGGCATCACCAAAAATCATGGGTGAATCCAAGCGTCGGAAAGAAGCACTCAAAGAGAAGTATGGTCAAGATACCTACATCCTTCCTTGGGTGCCGATTACCAAAACTCAGGCACAACAGTTTGTGAAAATCTCCGGTCAGGGGGCTTGGTACGGTATCGGTTTCCTGATCCTTTTTTGGATAACTATCCGCTTCATCGGACCTTCCTTTGGTTGGTGGCAGGTCGTCAACTAGACCTTCCTAAAAATCTGGTTGGGTGAAGTGCTTAGAGACAAAGTATTTGATAGATTTGTCTTGCCAACAGGTAAACCAAAGCTATCAGAGGCTTTGTCTCTAAATCTATAAGTAAGTTTCGCCCATAGGACTAGATTTAATTGATTATTCTTATCCTTAGCAAGCGATCCCCTTAAATGCAGCGATGATTCTGCCCCTGGCAACACTTTACTGCTAAGTCCGTCTTTAGTTAGAAGTAACCTTTAGCACTGCTGTTTAGGATGCAGGAGTATCATTCAAACTGTTATGGTTGATACTTGGCTTTTCTGAATAGTCAAGTTAACCTGGTGCAAATCAGGGAGCCGTCAAGTTCTAAATTTTCCTATGCTCCTCAATTAATTTACCGTCATGCCTGGGGAGCAAAATCTTAAGAAAGTATAAAAGGTTTAAACTAAGGTGTGGTGGTTGGAGGACAACCGTGTTTCTACGACTTGCAGAGCAACACCGTCAATTTGTACAGGATCTAGTGATGAACCTCCAAGCTCTGGCGATTGTGCTAGAGCAGCGAGGCTATCTGGCTTCTTGCTATACCTGCGGAGGCCAAATGAATAGCGCATCATTTATGGTTAGTCTCGGTGACAACCATCTAATTCGCTTTTTAGTTTCGGATTATGGGATTACCTGGACAGAAATGCGGGATGACCGTGAATTAATGAAGCTAGAGGGCGCTGAAGCGATTTGTCAGCTACAAGACCTAGCCAATCTAGTTAAATACCAAATCAAACCTTCTGAGTATCGTCCTGCCGTGCCCCAGCGAGGCTAAAGGAGTTAGCGCAGCAAGGTTTCACCACTCTCTTTAGACAGATAAGCTCCTAGGACTGCTAATCTGAAAAGTGAGAAACCTACGTGCTAACCCCTGGCGATGGATGCCGGAAGAGATGTCTATGACCGCCCTTGATTGTGCATGGCAACACCATTTTATTGAGACCAACAACATTCGCTTACATTGTGTCACCCAAGGAGAGGGAGAGCTAGTTATCCTGTTGCACGGGTTTCCAGAGTTTTGGTATTCCTGGCGGCATCAGATCCCAGCACTGGCTCGCCATTTTAAGGTGGTGGTTCCCGATTTGCGGGGCTACAATGATTCGGATAAGCCCCTCAGTGGTTATGACCTGGATACTCTTAGCGCCGATATTCGGGGTCTGATTGAGAATTTGGGGTATGTCCGGGCACATATTGTTGGTCACGATTGGGGCGGATTGATCGCATGGCATCTAGCGCAGAAATTTCCAGACGTTCTGAATCGTCTGGCTATTTTGAATGCGCCGCATCCGTACAGGTTTTGGCAGGAATTGACGGGAAACCTGGATCACCTGCGTCGCAGTTGGTACGTTCTGGCGTTTCAGATTCCTGGTTTGCCAGAGTGGCTGATTCAGCAAAATTTAAAAGATTTTGTAAATAACGTGTTTCGGGGACAGGCGGTTCGCAAAGGCGCGTTTTCTGCCGAGGATGCCCAAGTGTATCAGGCAGCACTGGCAAAGCCTGGGGTTTTGGCGGCGGCAATTAACTACTATCGATCGTCTTTGTCGCCTCAAAATTGGCTGCATCACTGGGGACGATCGCCCGAGCCCGTCACTGTGCCTACCTTGATTTTGTGGAGCGAAGAAGACGCCTTTTTGACTCGAAAACTCACCGAAGGCATGGAACGCTTAATCGCTGCTCCTTTCAACCTAAAATTTATTAGTCACTGCGGTCACTGGATGCAGCAAGAAGTTCCCCAAACCGTAAATCGAGAACTCTTAAACTTTTTCCGTTCCCCAGTATTAACTGCCGGAAAAAAAAGCTTGTAAATCTGAAGACACTGCTGGCAGTACGAGGAGATTTAAAGCTAACGTTTTCTCTCGTGTCAACAATCTTTAACAAAACCCTGGAAAGCGCCAAATTAATTGGCGCTGTTGGTGTTGGAAATGCTAGTTTAGCAACAGCCAAAAGAAACTAAGCCGATTGACCGGAACAGCCCAAAAGCCTTAGAGTCCCAGTTTCTTCAACTACAGAGTTTTAGGCGATCGCGTTGAGACTCATTTTCCAATTTTTCAACAAACTCAAGTCATAAGGCAGTATCAAACCCCCATCTGGCGGTCAAAGAACGAATTGTGATGCGAAACACAGAGCAACCATGACAATTAACAACCCCAGTCGCCGAATTTTGTTGCATCCTGGAAGGGTAGGGGTTGTATCTATTTCGTTCGACAGAGGACAAGGTTGTATCCTCGGATTAACTCGATTTATGGCGTAGCGCCACCAGCAAAATGATTGGGTACCGTGAGAGCGATCGCCTCATGCTCAATTATTTCCCAAATCAGCAACGCCCCCTCACTGCACTCAGTATCAGCGAGAACTAAGGATGTTTAACGCTACAGAAATTCTAATTGACTCTTTTGTTCAAAGAATTCGTGAAGGCTACCGACGCACTTACGGCGGCTACAAGCCCGACTACGAAGATATTATTGCCTGGGCGGGGGGTATGGCTCTGGAAAACATTGCCAACAGCGACGCCCTTTATCACAATGTTGAACACTCGATTTTAGTCGCTCTGGTCGGGCAAGAAATCTTGCGCGGTAGACATATCCGCGAGGGCGGGGTGTCCTGTGAAGACTGGTTGCACTTCATTCTCTCCTTGGTTTGCCATGACATTGGCTACGTGAAGGGCGTGTGTCGCCTAGATAGAGACTACGAAAGACTGTATGCGACGGGGCAGGATGCAGAAATGGTTTCCGTGCCTCGTGGATCTTCAGATGCCAGCTTGACACCGTATCACGTCGATCGAGCCAAACTCTTTATTGAAGAGCGCTTTGGCGGTCATAAGCTGATTGATGCGGAATTGATCAAGCGCAATATTGAACTCACTCGTTTTCCAGTCCCAAAAGCAGAGGATCATCAAGATACGGTTAATTATCCAGGCTTGGTTCGGGCATCTGACTTGATTGGTCAGCTGAGCGATCCCCGCTACCTGAAGAAAATTGGTGCCTTGTACTATGAGTTTGAAGAAACTGGCGTCAATCAAGCCTTAGGTTATCGGCATCCTGGAGACTTGCGCCGGAACTATCCCAAATTTTACTGGCATGGGGTATTTCCGTATATTCAAGATGCGCTTCGCTACCTGTCGCTAACTCAGCAGGGTAAGCAAATCATTGCAAACCTCTACTCGAACGTGTTTGTTGTTGAACATGAAAGTGCCGAAGATGAGCGGCGGCAACTGGAAGAACAGTTAGTAGTTGGAGCTTAGAAAGGGAACCAGTGGGGAGTTAGGAGCGAACAATCCAAATAAGCTTGGAAATACTAAATTCTAGCTTATGATTTAATTTAAAACTCCTAACTCATAACTCCTAAGCACTAACTTTATGAACTGGTGGCAAAAGCTTAAAAACAATCCCTTAGCTCGTTTTGGCGCTTTAATCCTGTTAATTTTTTACCTTAGCGTTATTGCAGCTGATTTTGTTGCGCCTTATCGTCCATGTGACTCTTATGACCTGTCTCAAGGACTGTGTGATGTACAGCCAAATACGTCACTTTTGCCACCAACTCAGATTTACTGGCGCAACCGTGAGGGACAATTTATTGGGCCGCACGTTTACCCGACGACTCAGGGGCCGACAGATTTAGAGACGGGCGATCGCAAAGTGATTGTAGAGTTCCAACAACCTTCACCTGTTCGCCTGTTTGTCCGGGGACCGAAATACCAACTATTTCAGCTTCGCCTACCGCTGCCACCCAAATTTGATGAGGTGGAAATTCTTAGCGGTATTCCCTTTAATTGGCATCTCTTCGGCACCCTTGGGGAAGGCAAACTGAATTTGTTAGGCACCGATGAACAGGGGCGCGACCAGTTCAGCCGTCTACTGCACGGGGGCAGAATCAGCCTCAGCATTGGTCTAGTGGGAATTGCCATATCTTTCCCCCTAGGTTTGTTGGTTGGAGGGATTTCTGGCTTTTTCGGAGGCACAACTGACAGCATCTTAATGCGCTTTGTGGAAGTGCTGATGACAATTCCCAGCCTTTATCTGTTGGTTGCCCTTGCCGCAGTGCTACCGTCAGGACTAACGAGTGCCCAGCGATTCTTATTAATTGTCCTGATTACCTCATTCGTCGGCTGGGCTGGGTTAGCACGGGTGATTCGGGGACAGGTGCTGTCCATTAAAGAGCGGGAATTTGTGCAAGCAGCACGCGCAATGGGTGCAAAACCGCTGTACATTATCATTCGTCATGTGTTGCCGCAAACTGCTACCTACGTGATTATCTCGGCAACTTTGGCAATCCCTGGTTTTATCGTCGCGGAATCAGTGCTGAGTTTGATTGGGCTAGGAATTCAGCAGCCAGATCCGTCTTGGGGGAATATGCTATCGCTAGCAACAAATGCATCAATTTTGGTGTTACAACCTTGGTTGATCTGGCCTCCAGCGCTATTGATTATCCTCACTGTATTAGCATTTAACTTGCTAGGCGATGGGCTGCGGGATGCCCTCGATCCCCGGAGTTTGCGGCGGTAATTTTAAAAGTTTTTTGCGAATTTGTGTGACATATTTAGCAGAGTCGGTCATATTTGTGAACTGACTCTGCTAAGTTTTTTGTTGAGTTTGTTTCCGAGCTATTCATATAGCTCGGAAACGTGTGATCTGATAGGAGTTGGAAGCAAATGATATTGAAAATTATATTCAAAAAAATTATTTGTTCAAGTTTGAAATACGGGTTATTTAGCTTGATTTTAGTCAGTGGCTTTGTCTCTCAAACTGCTTATTCTGCGGATGTAGATAAAACTCCTCAAGGTAGCAAAGAAATTAGTACGTTTCTAAAGACAGATTCAGATTTACCAAATTTGGATAATCAGCCTGATAACAACACGACTTTGCAACAGGTGGAGGAACTAGAGGAGGAAAATGCAGAAGAGTCAGACGCTGCTGAAGCTTCGATGGAGCAAGTGACCAATGTTTCTCAGCTGACAGACGTGGAACCCACAGATTGGGCATATGAAGCACTGCGATCGCTTATCGAACGCTATGGCTGTATCGCGGGCTATCCGGACAGTACTTATCGTGGTAATCGTGCCCTAACGCGGTATGAATTTGCTGCCGGGTTAAATGCTTGTTTGGAGCAAATTACTAACCTGGTTCCGATAGCAACTGCTGATGGAATCAGACAAGAGGAATTGGCTACCTTACAGCGATTGCAATCAGAATTTGCAATCGAATTGGCCAGTCTTCGGGGTTCCGTGGGTAGCTTGGAAGCTCGCACTGCGGAAATAGAAGCAACCCAATTTTCTACAACCACTAAATTGAGCGGACTGACAATTGTTGGCGTTCAAGGGCGTAGCAACAATCGCGCCGATTTATTTCCTAGAGATGGCAAAAAAGAGACTGATGATCGGGGTACAAATATTAACGTAATTAATTTTAATCAGCTGTATCTAACTACCCAATTTGACGAACGTAGTTACCTGTTAGCAGGTCTCCAAGCGAGTCAAGGAACCACTGCACCTCGACTAACTAACGATGTCCTACTGAGCTATGAATTGTTTAATGATAACGATGCGATTTTGAGCGATCTAAACTACCGTTTCCTCCTCACCGACAAATTTGCTGTTCTCGTGGGGACAGAAGGAGTAAATATGGCTTACGCTTTCCGAGGCCCAAATCGTGTGGAAAGCGCTGCTACAGGTCCAATTTCTGCTTTTGCCCAAAGAAACCCAATTCTGAATATTGGCTTTGGTCGTGGCGGTATCGGTTTTGATTGGCAATTTGCTAAACGTGCCAGTTTGCAGGCGGTTTACTCAACTACTATTCCAGGATTTTTTCATAGCGATGGACAACCTGACGGGCACAATACCGCAGGTGTCCAACTAGCGCTTACCCCAACCGATCCGCTTGATATCACTTTGTATTATGTTAATGACTACTCTCCCAATGGTTCTTTGCTGACTGGGATTGGAGACGACCAGTTGAGTGCTATTAATCCACTGACTGGTAATTCAGCATCCCTGCAAACTAATGCCGTTGGTGCCACGATTAACTGGCGAATTACGCCGCGCATTTCGTTAGGTGGATGGGCTGGTTATACCAATTCCCACATTCCCGGAAGATCGGGAAATGTAAAAACAACTAACTATATGGTGTATCTCAATTTTCCCGATTTATTTGGACAAGGAAATTTGGGAGGAATTTATATTGGACAACCACCAAAAATTGTTAGCAGCGATTTGCCCGTAGGAAATAATATCCCTGACTTTTTCAATACGGGTTTGGGCAGAGAAGGAGGACAACCTGGAACGACCACTCATGTAGAAGCGTTCTATCGTTGGCAGGCAACGGACAACATTAGCATCACGCCAGGGGTAGTCTTTATTTTTGAACCGGGACATACACCCGCTAGCGACCCAATCGCTGTAGGTATATTACGGACTAGCTTCTCCTTCTAGGAAAATTTCCCTATCTACACTTGTCACATTCAGCAAAGTGCAACATCGCAGGAGTTCTTGGATGTCGCTCAGGATGATATTCTGATGCAAAATGCCAGTTTACACCTCATCAAACCTTTATTTAGCTACAAAAACTTTATCCAAATTTACCGTAATTTTACTAAGTCTACTTTTTTTTAATTTAATATTTTTTTATTTTCAGTGTTATCTCGCTTGTAGATAGAAGAGTAGAAGCTATAAATTGACATAAGGTTCGGTTAAGGAATTATAGTGGCAACTACAAGAATCTCTAATTGTTATTTGTCGCTCTTTAATCAACCTCAATAGAAATTGTAAATTTTGCTGTATTTGTCTACCCTGGAAAACATTTACGGCAGAAAAACTTATGGGTTGATTTCAAAATTTTTATCTGTAATTGCAGATAGATACAGATTATTTTTGCTTTTGCAAAAGTTAATTATTTGTTTGAAGGATGTTGAGTCAAAGTGGCTAAATTTATTTTTTCTTTTCTAGTTTTTATTTTAACTCAAAGCTCTATTCTAATTGCGGCTAATTCTCAAGCCCAAACGGTTATTCCTTTAGAAACTAACATTGTTGATACTATCGACTCAAGCTCCTCTGAACAGACCGCAGAGTGGAATACAAGTGTTAAATCTGACGTTGGTAATACTGTCGTCAATTCTACCAATGCTGAGCAAGTTGTTGTTTCTGAAGCTGGAAATAAAGCTACTGATTCTAGCTCCCCTGTAGCGGACAGTAAAGCCACTAATCAACGGATTCCCATGTCAAGCAGAATTTTTGATGTATCTTCTATGCGACAGTAGCGCCAAGGGGTGATACATCTCAATTTTTGAGATAGTGTCGAAATTATTGTAGAGGTCGACTGTTTGATATCTTTAAGCGATCGCATCCGCTTATTCTACCCAGATGTTTTCTCCTCAACGGGGTGTTGACCATAAAAGGGTAGCGCTTCTGACCAGTGGGGACGCTTCCCCTGTTGCCAATCTAGATAGGCTAGTTCTAGTAGGCTCGAAACGGTTGCCCCTAGCCCAGCCCCAGCAGCGATATCAATTAGCTGATAGGGATGCCAACTGTCCAGCGTTTGTTGCCATACTGCCGGTGTCATCACGCTATCTGGTAACATCTGAGCGAGTCCGGAACTGGATGGCAATACCTGATAAATGGCGGTAAATAATTGACCCCGTTGAGCTGGCAATTGGACAGCGATCGCATTACTGAGTGAAGATTCTTCACTGTTTCCATTGCCTTGCTGTTTACTTTTACCGACTTCTGACCAAGCCACAGATGCCAGTGTAGAGACGGAAAATAGGGGAATATCTAACTGTTGCGCCAGTGTCCGCGCTGTAACAACACCGATGCGAGTCCCTGTAAAGCTGCCTGGACCTACTGCTACACAGATAAATTTCAAATCAGCCCACATCTGCGGCTGAATAAACTCAGCCAGATGATGATGTAAATGAGTGGATAAATCGCGCCCTAAATCCCAAGTTTGACAGCGCGAATCTCCAGAAAAGTTATTGAGTGCTAGACCTAGTTCAGGACTGCTGGTATGTAGTGCTAAGCCGTATTTTGTTGGATCGAGCTTCACGGAATTTATGCCCAGTTCAAGGGATCGATAGCCCAGATAGGGAAACCCGATAAATCGGAGTCCCTACAAGTGCCTAGCCGCGACTTCTTAGTCGTGAAAAGCGTTGATTTGGAGATCGTAAATTGCTTGACCCGTCAAGCAGTGCCAGTGACAGGTAAATAAATCTGGCTTTTGGACGTTAATGCTAGCGATCGCTGGTTCCCCTGGAAACGGCAAAAGTCGGTCAAAAAAAATCCCTTGCTCTTGAAAGCCGAACTGTAATAAATAAACAGCTGGTGGCGCTGATAAAAATTGCAGCAATCGATGCCCCAGTTGGTACAGTGGCTGACGCCAGATATCCGATAGATGCACCGGCTGACGATAACCTTTCAAAGTCGGTTCTAAGCGCCTACTTTCATCATCCTCAACCCTACCAATTACCTCGCCGTAGAGCGGCCCCTTTGCCGTAAGAACGATTGGCAACCAGAAATCACCGACACCCGTCGTCGATCCTAATTGCTCCACCAACTGGCGTAAACCAGTCACATCGCGGCAAGCCTGATAAAGGGATTGGGCTGGAAATTCCAAGCTTTCTGGCAAATTCAGCGTTAAAGGACACCAAAGAATTTCTGCTTGGTTTTGCAAGTCCGCCCAGACTGAGGCAATAAATTGCGTCTCTACAATTTGTATCGTTGTCGGTACTGGGGAATTGAGCGCGCTTTGCTTGAGGGCAGAAACAATTTCGGCTATTGTGGGCGATACCGGAAGTTCATCAGCAGCATCAACCACAATCAGAACTTTACGCATGACCAAAGGTTGGAATCGGGCTATTACGAACACCCGTACGCGGGAAACTGGGCAGATCGAGTCCGGTCGTCGTGCGGCGGGTTCTGACAGCTAGACGGTAGCTGACACTTTGCAACTCGGCATGGAGTTGACGGTTTTCCCGTTGCAGCATCGCCACTTTTTCTCGCACGGGTGCCATGCGTTCGGCAAATTTCTGGCGATAAATCTGTGGTAACTCCTGCACCACTTGCTCTAGCATCCGGCTGCGGTCGGTTAATTCCTGTACAGACTGCCGCAATTGATAAATCTCGGTGTCACGGGTTGTAATCTGTTCCTGGTAGAACGTTACCTGCTGCTCGACCTCTTGCAGTTGTTCTCGCAGCGCTCTCATCTGAGCCATGTGCCGCTCAGAAACTTCCGGTCTGGGCATAAAATTAGCATTGCCCTTAACCAGCCGGAATAGTTCTTGAGACAACTGCTGAACCAGTTGATCTCGCATCTGCAACTCTTCGCGCAGGCGAGTTGCGTCAGATTGAAGCGTTTGTAGGTTTGGCGTGTCTGTCTGGCTCACAATGGCTTACGGCTCCTTTGAGATGATTTTCCTAATGGCAGGCGCGAGGCGATAGCGGATGGCTCATATTGCTTTTGCAGCTAATTTACCATTTGCAACGGCAATTAACACCTGATTGCTACCCTTGTTTGCAATTAAGGGTTGGGTCTATCGTATCCTCAGATTCAGCTAGATTTTCTGCCGGTGCGAACAAATTGTTCAGTTTATACAAACCATTTGTCATCCGGTAGCGAGATTGAAGCGATAGGCGTCTTGTAGTATTTAGGTGGAATCAAGAGGAAGTGGTTAAGATGAGCGCAGCCAGCAGTTCAAACAAGATCAAATTTGGTACCGATGGATGGCGGGGGATTATCGCCGATGACTTTACCTTCGCCAATGTGTGTAAAGTTACGCGGGCGATCGCGAGTTATCTCGAAAACGCCTATTCCAAAGACCGTCCCGTCTTAGTAGCTTACGATACCCGTTTTTTAGCCGACCAATTCGCCCGGACTGCCGCCGAAGTTTTGGCAGACGCTGGGTGGACGGTGAAAATTGTCGATCGAGATTGCCCGACGCCAGTTATTGCTTACAACGCTAAGCTTCTCAACTCTGCTGGGGCACTGATGTTCACCGCCAGTCATAACCCAGCTCCCTATTGCGGCATCAAATACATCCCCGATTACGCTGGTCCGGCTACACCGGAAATTACGGATACAATTGTAGCAAATATTGAAGGCGCTACGGATGAGCCGCCGAGTGGCAACAATGCCAACAAGATTTCTACCTTTGATCCCAAGCCAGATTATCTCCAGTTTATTTACACCCTGCTGGATGTAGAGCGAATTAAGAGCGCAGGGCTAAAGGTGAAGTACGACGCCCTCTACTCCACTTCTCGTGGCTACCTGGATACCGTCTTGGAGCGCTGTGGTTGCGATACAGAGGCATTCCACACCTATCGCGATGTTCTCTTTGGCGGTGGAATGCCAGAACCGAAAGGAGAGGAATTGATTGGACTCGTCGAAGCGGTGAAAAAAGACGGGGCAGATTTAGGTTTGGCGACGGATGGAGATAGCGATCGCTTCGGCATTGTTGACGAACAAGGAAACGTGCTGACACCGAACACGGTGCTGCTGCTGCTGGCGCGTCACTTAGTCAAAAACAAAGGCAAAACTGGTGCAATTGTCCGCACCGTTGCCACCACCCACCTGCTGGATAACCTCGCTGCTAAGTACGGCTTGGAAATCTACGAAACAGCAGTAGGCTTTAAATACATCGGCGAGAAAATGCGCGAGACGCAGGTATTGATCGGCGGCGAAGAATCGGGCGGATTGAGCATTATCGGACATATTCCCGAAAAAGACGGTATTTTAGCCGATATGCTGGTGGCAGAAGCGATCGCTTACGAAGGCAAGCCTTTAAGTCAGCTAGTAGAAGAAGTAATCGCAGAAGCCGATGGCCCTCTGTACAACAAACGTCTCGATTTACACTTAAATGACGCCCACAAAGCCGCTGTCATCAATGATTTCACTAAAAATCCCCCAGCAGAAGTGGCAGGAATTAAAGTGAAAGAAGTAGGGCGCAAAGACGGGATTAAACTCTACTTAGAAGAAGGCAGTTGGATACTCCTGCGTCCTTCCGGAACAGAACCGCTAATGCGGGTTTATCTAGAAACGAATACTCCAGAAAAAATGACCCAAATTGCCCAGCAAATGGAACAAACCATTAACCAACTGGAACCCGTCATAGTCTAAACGATCGGTAGGAGCAAGGACATCGCTCTTGCTCCTACTTGGTAGCAGGAACTTACTCAGTTGCCATTATCACCATGAAAGCCCTTACCAACCTGCTTACCTCGCTGATTTTAGCCAGTTCCATCGCAGCGATCGCTCTGTTGTCCATTCAAAACATCACGCCGGTATCGGTGAAATTTCTAACTTTCCAGTCGATCCGGATGCCAGTAGGCGTCGTGCTAGCGTTTAGTGCTGGCGCGGGGGCGATTGGGAGTGCAATCGTGCCCATTGTTTGGGGATCGCCTTCCAGTAATCAGTCTCAATCAGAAGATGCCAGTGAGTATGCTGACGAAGACTTTTGATGGTTATTGTTTGTTGCAATTAACTATCAGCCTTTGCTACTTACTCTCACTGCGATACTCCCACGGCGGCAGAAACTTGGAGTCACGCCAAATGCCGCGCCGACTCTTTTTCGCCTCAGCTTCTGCTTGCTCAACGATAGCAGCGCTAGGGCAATCTTTTAGATACTGACGATACACCAGTACCAGTCCCTCTTTTGCCAACACTTCCTGAACAAAAGTTCCATCAGGCAGGCGCACCTCGCTAACTTTACGCCCGTACCTATCAGTATCAGTCACAGTTAAGCGAACGCGATCGCCTCCTTGCTGTACCAATTCTTGCAATCGTTGCTGGGTTTTTATTCCCCACTTGAATTGATTTTGATCTACTGCTTTTTTGCTTGCTTTTTCCTTACTAGAATGGGGAACTTCCGGAGCATCCACACAAGCAAAACGCACGTTGATGTTTTTCCCACTGCGATCCGTTACGGCGAGAGTATCTCCATCGCTGACTCGCTTAACCGGGTAAGTAGGAGAACCAAAAATAGCTTCACATCCCACCAATCCAAGGATGAGAACAACTGCACCAGTCCAGATGAGAGAATTTTGGATGAGTTTGCGAGTGCCGGTCATTATAAATATTTACTACAAAAGAAAAGTCCATCTGGACAGACGTTTCCATTGTCCAATAGTTTCGGACGCCTGTTACTGGCTTTTAGCAGTTGGAGTGGTGCAGCGAAATGCGATCGCGCTTCTAATCGACGCTTAGTTTAACACGCATTTATTGCCAGTCACTTTACTCAGTTGCAAACTGGTGTAACCAATCCTCCAAATCTGCCGCCGATGAAAAATCCAAAAGCGCTTCTGCTAAATCCTCTAACTGAGTCTGAGATAGCTGCTGAATGCGCTGTTGTAACTCAGGGGCAACTGCGCCAATTCGCCGAGGCAATAGGCGCATAACCAGTGACAGTGCCTCTTGTTGCTTTCCCTGTTCAATACCTTCTTCCATCCAGCTAGTGACAATTCGCATAATGACCTCCTGCTCAGTTGGCTCCATCCTAGCAATGTCAGCTCTTAAAAGCCTTTCCTGTTCTGTACTTAAGCGCAGGTAAGTGTCAATAAATCCAGAAATTAATTGCATCTTGGCGGGATCTAGCCTCAAAGTAGCCAAAAGACGCAAACATTCAAATTTTACGCGGCGGCGATCGCTTGGCTCTATATTCATTTTCGCCATTAGGGCACTAGCAACTGGATTGGGTTGCTGCACAAAATCCCGCCAATTAAGCTGATTTAGCTGAATGACATCATAGTTGAACTGCAAAACGACTTTATTGGGAAAAGCCACCTGATAAACGTTAGGTTCTGAAGTTTTTGGACTGTTATAAGAAAACACCACTACAGGATACACAGGCAGATCGAATTTTTCAGACAAGCGGGAGAAATAGCGGAACATCCGCTTGCCAAAGTCAGTTTGATGTTGAGCTTGGTTTTCTACATGAATTAGAAAAAAAGATTCCTGACCTTGAAATTGAGCTTTGACGATTAAATCAGCTTCATAACGCTCGCCAGCAGTAACATCTGTAAAGACTTCTTTGTCTAAAAACTCTATGGAGTCGCGTTCCAGATAAGTTGCTACTTCTGGCAAAAATAACTCTATGAACTCCCCAAAAAAGGTTGTGAGGAGTTCCTTAAATAAGCGGTCATGGTCAATCATCCGCGTTTGTTGAAGTTACGATTCTTTACTTCGTTTCCATCCAATTCTGCCCTGCACGCACATCAACGACTAAAGGCACACTCAAAGAAACCGCATTTTCCATCGTGGAACGAATTTTAAGCTGTAATTCTTCCCATTCAGAGGGAGGAACTTCAAGCACTAATTCATCGTGAACTTGCAATAGCAAACGCGCCTGATAATTCTGCAAAACTTTGTGCAGTTTATCCATTGCAATCTTGATGATATCGGCGCTAGAACCTTGGATGGGAGCATTAGCGGCAGCGCGTAGCGAACCGGCGTCAGCTTGTCCCAAATTACGGAGTTTGTCAAGGTTAATTTCATCGGGATTGCTACCTTGGAGCTTGCGGAGACTGCCGCCCTCAAAGTTAAAGTAACGGCGGCGTCCTAGAATAGTCTCGACATAACCGTGAGCGATCGCTTCCCGCTTCACCCGCTCCAAATATTCAAAAACCTTACGGTAGCGCTCGTTAAACCGCTCGATAAACAATCTCCCTTCTGTCGCCTTCACCCCAGCTTCCCGCGCAAATCGCTGCGCCCCCATTCCGTAAATTACGCCGAAATTGATAATTTTCCCCAATCGGCGCTCTTCAGATGTCACCGTATCCTTCTCCAACAACAGCCGAGCGGTGACACTGTGAATATCTTCATTTTGCTGGTATGCCTCAATCAGCACCGGCTCTTGGCTCAAGTGAGCCAAAATCCGCAACTCAATTTGCGAATAGTCAGCAGCAACCAGTAGCCAGCCAGTTTCTGGCACAAATCCTTTGCGAATTCGCCGACTAAACGCTGTGCGGATAGGAATATTTTGTAAGTTGGGATTAGAAGAAGACAATCGCCCTGTCGTCGTCCCTGTCTGATTAAAATTTGTATGCACCCGCTGAGTATCGGGTCTTATCAGCAAGGGTAAAGCGTCCACGTAAGTAGATTTCAGCTTAGAGAGGGTGCGGTACTCTAAAACGGCATCGACCAGTGGATGATCGCCTTGCAGTTTTTCTAGCGTTGCGGCATCTGTAGAATAACCCGACTGAATTTTCCGAGACTTTTTAGTATCTAACTTGAGCTTGTCAAATAAAATTTGGCTCAGTTGTTTCGGTGAACCCAAGCTAAATTTTTCTCCAGCTTCCTGATAAGCTTTTTGCTCAATTCCTGCTAAATCCTTTTCCAGTTCTTGAGAGAGTGTCTGGAGATAGGCTGGATCGATCCGGATGCCCACATATTCCATCTGGGCTAAAACTGGCTCTAAAGGTTGTTCTACTTCCCGTAACAACCGTTCAAGAGCGGGGACTTCCTCTAATTTTTCTCGTAGCTTTAGTACCAACTGGAATGTGGCATAGACTTGCATCCCGCAGTAGTAGGCTACCGTCTGAATATCCATATCGGCAATCGTTTTGCCTTTGGGCACCACATCCGCATAATTACTGATACTTAACTCCAGATGCCGTAAGACTAAGTCGCCGAGATTGTGGCTGTTTTCTGGATTTAGCACGTAGCTGGCAAGCATCGTATCAAACACCACCCCAGCCAAGTTAATTCCCTGACAGCGCAACACCAGCCGGTCAAATTTGGTGTTCTGCAACGATTTGGGATAGTCAACACTTTCGAGAATCGGACGCAACGCTTCTAAGACAGCCGTTTTATCCAGATTTTCACCAGTTTTGTGACCCGTGGGAATATAAGCAACTTCAGATGGCTCGATGCCCCAGCAGCAGCCAATCCCCACCAGTTGGGCATCTCGTGGCTCTAGGGCATCCGTTTCCGTATCCCACGCTACTGGTTTGTCAGGGTCGGTGCAACTTTGCAGCTGCTTTATCAGTTCTGTCAGTTTTTCTGGAGTATCAATAATTTGGGCGCTAATCTGATTCGCAGCATTTGTGTCTGCCTTGCTAGCCGCTTCGGTATCAGCGGCACTGAAAAACCAGAGGTCGCCATCATCAAAACTGATTTCTTCAAGTTCTTCTTTAGATTCAACGGGTTTAGCTTCCTCTGCCACACCGCCAAATGCCTGCTGCAACTGCTTAATTCGGCTTAGATAAGTCCTAAACTCTAACTTTTCTAGCAGCGGTTCTAGCTCGGCGTTATCAAATCCCTTCAGCGGGCAGTCTTCTAAACTAACGTCTAGAGGGACATCAAGAACGATCCTTGCCAAGTGCTGGGAACGGTATGCCTCTTCTTTCCCGGCTTCCAGCTTCTGTTTGACTGCTCCTTTAATCTCATCCAATGAGGCATAAATCCCATCCAGGGAGCCGTATTCTGTAAGCAACTTCACGGCTGTTTTGTCGCCAATTCCCTTGACACCGGGGATATTGTCGGAGGCGTCGCCACACAAAGCTTTGTAATCGACAACCTGCTCTGGTGTAATGCCCTTTAGTTTCTCTTTAACTTCCTCTGGCCCAAATTCTACTGGTCCTGTATTGCTGCCACGTTGCCAGAAGGTTTGACCGAGATAAAGAACGCTAATTTCCTTTGCAGTGTCAACCAGTTGAAATAAATCTCTGTCACCCGTAACAATCTTCACCCGATACCCGGCAGCACTCGCCTTTTGTGACAGCGTTCCCAAGACATCATCTGCCTCATACCCCGGTGCCGTCACAATTGGCAGATTGAAGGCATCTAAAAGGTCGTGAAGATTTTTCAGGTCGATGATAAAGTCTTCTGGCGTCTCAGCGCGGTCAGCTTTATAGGTATCGTCGGCTTCGTGGCGGAAAGTGGGTAGGCCGAGGTCGAATGCGATCGCCATCGCCTGAGGTTGCTGGGATGCTATTACTTCCAGTAACGACTTGAGGAAGCCAAAACAAACACTGGTAGGAATCCCAGTCTTTGTTTTTAAGCCTCCATCCCGCCCTTTAGCAAAGGCAAAGTAGGCGCGGAAGGCTAACGAGTGACCATCCACCAGGATGAAGACAGGCCGCATATCAGATGAGCTAGCGGCGGAGTTAGAGGGGTTGGAGGCAGAGGTAGATTGAGACATAGCCTTATTTTAGCTAGCGCCAGAGAGCTGATATTCTTTACGATGGCTCAGATTGCTCGCTTTACGCGAACAAGCCGTTAGATATCTCATCCCACGGCTCAGCCTGACTGATTTTAGCTATCCCTGGGGAAATATCCTATGCGCTCAGCACTTGCTACGCCGACAGCGAAGCTGCTGCTAGATAAACTTCCCAATAAAAAAGCCCGCAGGCGCAGGCTAGAAACAGGGGTTATTGACTAATTGAACTTGCAAAGATTATCAGCGATAGGCCAGGGGATTAGCCATTGATTTGGCTGTTGCGGCGGCGACGCAGGCCAAACATCCCTAACGTACTTGCAGCTACCAGTGCCAACGTTGCAGATGGTTCAGGTACGCTTTGCAGACTTTGGTTGCCGATATCGACGATGAAAACTGTGTCGTTGAAATCCCGGTCAGATGCTGGAGTCACGCCAGTCTCGCTTCCATCTCCGTACAAATCTTCAAAACCGATCACCAGGTAACGGGAGTTAAAGAGATAGCCTTTGGCGTGCTGTAGCCCATCAGGGTTAGAAGCATTAAAAGCAGAATTGTAAATGCCGTAGGAGTATTTGGCGTTGTCGGTGTTGTATAAGCTATTAGCGTTCAACTGGAAGTTCAGGGTTGTACCTTTGCTGAAGTTGCCTAAGTTGACCCAATCTCCTTGCTTTAGATTGGTAAAGCTAGTGCTATTTTCCCGAATGCTTTCTTTGCTGTTGAGTTCCCAGAAAGCCAATCCGTCTTTAACAACATTGCCATTACTGTCAAGTGCTTGATAACCCAGCTGATTGTTATAATCCGCTCCTTCATTAACGAAGTAAGCACGAACATCAGTATCGTTTTGCAACGTTAATTTGCTTAAATCAAATGATTTACCGCCTAAAAGGCTCAAGTCTGGAAATGCGTATTTTTCTTGAGACTTATTTATCTGCGTGTTTAAGCTATCGATAAGCGTGCTGATGTTTGAAAAATCATCAGATTGGCTCAATGCATTCTTTGTGGGTGCAGTATTTACAGAACCCCAGTTAATCTCAGCCGATGCCGGTGCAGTTGCAGAGATGACGCCGGTCAGGGCAGCAGCAGCGGCGAGCAGACTAGTAATTAGTTTGATTTTCATTTGAGTACCTCTACCAAGGCGATGAACGACTTCACCCCATCCAACCGGCAAATAAATCCAAAATAATTGAGTTTGTTTTTACTTTAGAAGCCCGGTGCAGACGTGTGTTTTCTTTTCCTTGTTTATTAATAACTGAAATTATAATTCTTTGTCTACAGCTTTTATAATTCTTTTTGACTTCTTCACAGTATTGAATATTTACGTAAAACCCTTAAATACACTTACAACTTTACTAATTAGTTTTGAATTTAAAGCAGTATTTTCCTCAGCTTCAAAACATTTTTTTTGAAGCACATCGGTAAATATTCTGAAA
This sequence comes from Trichocoleus sp. DQ-A2, assembly GCF_039961915.1. Lineage (NCBI taxonomy): Bacteria > Bacillati > Cyanobacteriota > Cyanophyceae > Leptolyngbyales > Trichocoleusaceae > Trichocoleus > Trichocoleus sp. DQ-A2. The sequence goes on along the minus strand of NZ_JAMPKD010000005.1, from coordinate 1,555 downwards.
GCTTTTCAGGGATTTTGCGGATGGCGCTTTTTCTTGGACAGCGCTAACCATAAGAATTCAGTATTCTCAAGAATGGGGAAATTTCCAGAGTCAGGTGAAAACACGAGCGGGAACTGGTAATACGCATAATGCTGACAGCCTACGCAGATTACGTAACCGTGAGTTCGGGATAAAGAACAGCCATAACAGATAGGCCGAAACTGCTGAATTCTCCATCCATCTGCTTGTCCGATGCTCAGATAAAAAGAAAAGTTCTACGGCGTCGATAACTGGTGCTAAAGGTTTGAACCTTGTTCGCAGCCATAATTGCTTCGCGGATGGGCTGCAACACTGTAAACGAGAACGTTTAACCTGCTATTGCGAAAGCGGTCGATGATTGAGACACTGATTGACCAGTTGAAGTTGATCAGTTGAAGAACATTTCTCGGAGCGAGCATTCTCATCACCTCAGGGAGGCACCCTGATGGGTGCCATTATCTATCGAGACAAGCAAAGCCTGGCAACTTCTATCTCCTTCAGATGAAGAGGGCAGAAGTTGTGAGAGCTTTTATCAAACAGAGTTCAGACGGTACGGAGACTTTAGAACCCTTGCCTTGCAGGTTTAGTCTCTTTAGAAGAGAATTCCATGCGCCTTTTTCCAGAAATGGACTGCTCCCTCACCGCAGTCGGGCAACTTTCTGGTCAACCTGGTGTGCGGATTGATTGCAAGAGCCACCAAACCAAGCAGCCCTCTATCACCATTGACTACCATTTACTACCTGCTGCTTAAGCCAAACTCACATAAATTCGCAAGCTTATTATTGATCCCCAGTCTTAAAAAGTTAAATTTGGTTTATACCCTGAAAATTACCTAATTATAAAGAGGGGGAGAATGGTGGAAAGAAGAGACATTTTCTATCTCTATAGTTAGAGTCTAGAAGTTTTTAATTTATAGCCGTAGATTGATTCTGATTTGGAGGGAAATCTATAAGTTTGTGAGTGAAGAACGGATAAGGAGCCTTATTTATGAAACGATCTGATTTATCCAAATTTATTGGAGCTGGCGTTCTCTCCTTAAGTATGGCGGTTCTGCCTTTGACTGTGCCTGCTTCTGCTCAAACCAACACTGATACAAATACAACTACAAACACCGCTCCTCGGCAAGACGTTAGAACCGTTGAAAGCGATCGCAATTTTGATTGGGGCTGGTTGGGCTTGCTGGGACTGCTTGGTTTAGCAGGCTTAGCGGGTCGCAAGCATGAAGAGCCAACCCGTTACCGCGACCCCGATCCAGTAAGTCGTACCGGCTACAGAGAGTAAAAAACGGGTGGCTTATACGAAAATTAACGGTACTAAAAAAGGCAAAAGAAAGAAGAGGACATCTTTTCTTTGCCTTTTTGCTTTTGAAATTTTCTAAACTTGTTTGGATTCCAGATAAATCAAAAGTCAGAGTCTTTAGTCTTTAGACCTCCTGCATGAATGAGAAAATAGTGTGCCAGTTGGCGATCGTCGAATTGCAAAATTAAGGAGAGACAAGGAGCAACTTAAGGAGGGGGCGATGCCATACACACAGTTA